>NZ_JDWI01000079.1:0-1233 GCF_012932765.1 Rhizobium sp. 57MFTsu3.2 | reverse complement strand
CTGCGCCATGAAAGTCCCAGCGAGTATCGAGCGGTAAAAGAACAATTGCTAGTGAGAAAGCTAAAGCCGAAGGGGTATGTTATCACCCGCCCCCGTTCCGCCCTTTCAACCCGGCCCAGCCGGTCGGATCGGGGGCTGATCTCCCTGCCCTGCAGTAGCCTTTAAGCCCTTGTTGCATTTACATTAGAAGTCACACCGCAAAGTTAAAGTGTCCTGTTTCTGCAAAGTAGAAATGTCACTCTCTCCCCGGTTTTGATGACGGCGGAGATTGCAGATGGGATTGATTGCGATGAGCGAGCGTGATCTGCAGCGGATCGAGATTTTGTCGAAGGTGATTGACGGCCGGATGACCATGGTGTCGGCGGCGCATGTGCTTGATCTGAGCACCCGCCAGGTCCGTCGGCTTCTGCAACGGATGTGCACGGACGGCGCGGCGTCGATCCGGCACAAGGCGATTGGCCGACCGTCGAACAACCGGATCAGCGACGGCGTTCGCGATTATGCGGTAACGCTGGTTGGCGAGCGCTATGCGGATTTCGGGCCGACCTTGGCGACGGAGAAGCTGGCCGAGCGTGATGGCTTGCGTGTGTCGCGCGAGACGGTGCGCGGTTGGATGGTCGATGCTGGACTGTGGTTATCGCGCAAGCAGCGGCGGACGTTTCATCAGCCACGATTGCGGCGCGAGGCCTATGGCGAGCTGGTGCAGATCGACGGTTCCGAGCATCGCTGGTTCGAGGACCGCGGGCCGGCTTGCTCGCTGCTGGTGTTTGTCGATGATGCGACCGGCAAGCTGATGCAGTTGCGCTTCGTGCGTTCGGAGAGCACCTTCAGCTATTTCGAGGCGCTCGAGCTTTACCTGAAGGATCACGGTGCTCCGATCGCCTTTTATTCCGACAAGCACACGGTGTTCCGGGTCCCTAAAAAGGACGCCAAGGGTGGCCAGGGGATGACCCAGTTCGGGCGTGCGCTGTGCGAGCTAAACATCGAGATTCTTTGCGCAAATTCGAGCCAGGCCAAGGGCCGTGTCGAGCGGATGAACCGGACGCTGCAGGATCGGTTGGTCAAAGAACTGCGGCTTTCTGGCATCGACACCATGGAGGCCGGCAATACCTTCTTGCCGGACTTCGTGGAGGACTACAACGCGCGGTTTGCGATCGTCCCTGCCCGGTGTGATGACCTGCATCGGCCGATGAATCTGGCGCCGGATCGATTGCAAGAGATCCTCTGCAAGCG
>NZ_JDWI01000077.1:0-1869 GCF_012932765.1 Rhizobium sp. 57MFTsu3.2 | reverse complement strand
GCAAGAGAGGGCCTCACACTCTTCCAGGACGGATCCTTCCACAAGACACCGCTTTGGTCCGCATGCCTGCAGCTGGAATCGGATACGCAAAGCGATATCGGCGTCCATTGACGATCTCTATTCTGCTGCTGGCTGCCTAATAACGCTTTCTCTCGCCGTGCAATCACCGCCGGATCGTTCATGTAATCTGTCCTCGGCTTGCGTCCCCGCTTCTGATAGCCGTTGGCGGTGCTACCGTCCCGAATGCCAAACATATGATCCTTCTGCCCGGTGCGTCGGGGACCACTCTTGCTGCGTTGCTGTTCTCGGCCGGCTTGCAACTCGGCGACGATCGACAGCATGTCGTCCAGCCGCTTGTTGTCGACGACCTCCGCACGATGCACCGAGCGCAACGTATCGAAGGTCCTGTAGGGCAGGGAAAAGCTCTCGTGCATGATCTCGAGCCGTCCGTCCGGGTAGTCGCAGACGATCACTTTCTGGCCAGCCAGTGGCCTGGAAATCTCGGTCGGATCGAGAATGAACAACACCTTGTCGTAGCGTAGCGTCAGAGATTGCGACAGCGTGCGGACTTCCTTCCGGCACATGGCAGCATCGAGGTTCTCGTGGTTGGCCAGCGGTCGGTGCATGTCCTTTGGATTGCGTGGTTGCTTGCCAAAGCGAGTGTTGAAATCCGCAATGAACTCAGCCGCATAGGAATTGGCAGCTTCGATCGTATCAATGCCGCGAAGCCGTAATTCCTTCACAAGCCGATCCTGCAATGTCTGGTTGGCACGTTCCACCCGACCCTTGGCCTGAGGGGTGTTGGCGCAGATGATATCGATGTTGAGCTCATAAAGCGCCCGGCCGAACTGCGTCAGACCGCTTGTCCTGTCCTTCTTCGACGGATGCGTCGATCGAAAGACACCATGTTTGTCGCTGTAGAAAGCCAACGGCTTGCCCCACTGCTGCAGATAATCCTTTGTCGCATGCAGATAGTCGAACGTATTCTCCGATCCGGCGAAACGCAGGTGCAATAGCTTGCCGGTGGCGTCATCGATATAGACGAGCAGGGCGCATTTGGGGCCGCGGTTCTCGAACCACCAGTGATGCGATCCGTCGATCTGCACCAGTTCGCCAAAGCAGTCGCGCCGACCACGTGGCTGGAAAACCCGTTTCTTGCGTTCACGACGCGAAATCCAGATACCAGCCTCGGTCATCCATTGCCGCAGCGTCTCCTTGGCGACCGAGATCTGGTGCAACTCGAGCAGCTTCTCGCGTGCCAGCGTCGGACCGAAATCCAGATAGCGCTCGCGGATCAGATCCAGCACCGCATTGCGAAACTCTTCGCTATGGCGCCGGTTGCTTGGTCGTGATCGCTTCTTTGAAACAAGGCCGGCCGGACCATCCCGGTCATAGGCCCGCAGCAGCCGATGGACCTGACTTCGACTGAGGTCGAGCCGTTCGGCAGCCTGGACAACGCTTAGGCGTTGGTCACGGATCTTCTGGATAAGTTCAAGACGATGCAACTCTTTCTGCGACATGGTGATCAAACAAGACATCACGACTCCGACCGTTCATGGTCTCGACCAGGCTGAAGATCGTCATCCTTGCTCCCAACGTTGGATTTGACCAGTGCGTCGAAAGGCGAGACTGTCGCATCTCTAACTGGCCCAACTGTCGCATTACTAAATAGCTTGTGACTTCTAATGTAAATGCAACAAGGGCTTAAAGGCTACTACAGGGCAGGGAGATCAGCCCCCGATCCGACCGGCTGGGCCGGGTTGAAAGGGCGGAGCGGGGGCGGGTGATAACATACCCCTTCGGCTTTAGCTTTCTCACTAGCAATTGTTCTTTTACCGCTCGATACTCGCTGGGACTTTCATGGCGCAG
>NZ_JDWI01000076.1:0-2413 GCF_012932765.1 Rhizobium sp. 57MFTsu3.2 | reverse complement strand
ACGGCAGAGGTGACGATCGGCGAAAACGTGCAGATGCTGAGGGAAAACGAGTCCGTCTACATCCCGCTCGGTGAAGTCCACCGTCTCGCCAATCCTGGCAAGATCTTGCTCGAACTAATCGAAGTGCAGACCGGATCCTATCTCGGCGAAGACGATATCATCCGCATCGTCGATGAGTTCGGCCGCAGCTGATCGATAAAAGGACCATAGCAGTCTGAAAAAAAGGGCCAACGATAGAATGGACAATGGTCTGAGAGACAAACGAATTTTAGCCAAGGTGCGGATTCCGATTTTCCAAGGATTTGTTCGCCGGCTGCAACGTGAAAATCGCTTCTTCGAGGAAAACTCTGATCTCCGAGGTGACTGCAGTGATCGGAGATGCATGGTTGAAACACGCCCGTTGCGGCGCCTCAAAATCGGCCGGGTCGATGCCTGACGACAAGCACCTTAATCGAAACAACGTTTTTTCCGGCGGGAACTCGGCCTATATGCTGTCACACATCAAGATGCAGTGGTGGGCACTGCGCAGTGAAGTCGAAAGAAGCGAGTCGACTGGACACCGATATGCAGGTTTGGATCTGCTTAGAGGCATTGCCGCACTTGTCGTGGTTCTGAAACACTTCAAGACGCGCCTCGATCTCCCCTATCTGGCACCAAACGGATATCTCGCGGTCGACTTCTTCTTCGTCCTCAGTGGCTTTGTCATTGCGAGCGCCTATCAGGGACAGCTGAAGGATGGAACTCTATCGGCAACCGCATTTTTCCGAAAGCGATTGATCAGGCTGTTACCACTCGTCGTCATTGGCGCAATCGTTGCGGTGGCGTTGGAACTTGGTCGCCTGAACCTTGATCAAATGCAGCATTTGAAAGACGTTGCGATCGCATTCGTTTTTGGAATAACGCTTCTTCCAATCCTGCAAACATCGGGGCTTCACACACCAACGCTCGAACAATCGGTATTTCCGCTCAATACGCCGACGTGGTCTCTGTTTTTCGAGATTTTCGCAAACATCGCTTTTGCTGTGTGCGCCCGGTTCAGACTGTTCTCGTGGACGCTCCTTGTTGTAATTTTTGCAAGTGGAGTATGGCTGCTCTTTGCGATCAAGAGTGCCGGAAGCGCAAACTTCGGGTTCAACCCGGCCGGATTCTGGCTCGGATTTCCTCGTGTGATCTGGTCGTTCTCGGTCGGCCTTTTGATTTACAAATATCGTTTCCTTGCGCCGAAAGGAACATTCGTTCCGGCCTCCGTAGTCTTGATTGCTGTTCTCATGCTCCCAGACACGGGATTGCCAAAGGCGCTGACAGATACGATCGCCGTGATGATCATTATGCCTGTGGTTGTCTTTGCGTGCCTGAATGCGGATCTTGGGAAGACTGCGCGCAGGTGGGCGGTTTGGGGCGGGAACCTCTCCTACCCCCTTTATGCGCTTCATTATCCGCTTGTTCACGTTCTAAGTTTTGCCGCCAAAGGTTTGCATTTGTCTTGGGCACAGCAAGGTGGGGTAGTCATCGCTGGAACGGTCGTTATCACTGGCTTTTCTGCAGTCATATATGCGGTGGTGGACGTTCCGGCCCGTAGGAGACTGTCATTGCTCGCCAGGCGGGCTTAAAGGACGATGGCGCCTCGAAGCGATGCGGGTGAGGGCCACCGAAGTCATTGGTGCTATGATTGTGCGTGCTAGTTCCACGCCGAGCGGATGATCTGAGACAAATCATACTGCTGCGTCCAGCCGAGAATCTCTCACGTGCGCGAGTCGACCTCGCGACAGCCGACATATTCCACAGGAAACGGCCGCTCGGAGACGCGCTCGATGGTGCCCAGGTTGGAGCAACCGACTCTCCGCCGCGCAATAGATACTGGACGGCGCAGACATGGGCATCGGCGAGGTCGAGGATGTAATCGCGGACGCAGGTGCAATCACGCGTCTCGTAGTCGGTTCCGAACACCTTGAAGCCTTCGCGGCCGCCAACCATGGCACGCGCTCTTTTAGCTTTTAGCATCATGACGACCTAAATAAGGAAACAAACGGAGAGCGTACAGGCAGGAACCGCAACGCCATCAGCTGGAATATGCCAAGAGGTCGCATGCGCATCTGGATCGACTCTGTCGCGTGATATCGATCGGCGGAGGGCGCCTGCTCTTCCAGCGTTCCAAACATTGCTGCCGAGTTCCATATGATTTAGTCGGCCGTGAAGAACACGGAAGCTGCTGATTAGACATAGGAATCGAAGGATCTGCAGATCTTCTAATTGCCGGAAACAGCCACCGAACGGGCTGTTTCCTTGCAAAATCAGTTTGAGGTTTCCCTGGTTGGCGGAGCGTGATTCACTGGGTTTATCGCGGTGAATCGGAGAGCCAGGAATGGGTAAACCACGCGAACGGCGCCAAACGGGTGAACAGGATTTATTCCGA
>NZ_JDWI01000075.1:0-2641 GCF_012932765.1 Rhizobium sp. 57MFTsu3.2 | reverse complement strand
AAGCATTGTGATAAGGTATCTGCACCTGAATAAAATAGGGTGTAAGAAGCGAACGCAGGGAACTGAAACATCTAAGTACCTGCAGGAAAGGACATCAACCGAGACTCCGCAAGTAGTGGCGAGCGAACGCGGACCAGGCCAGTGGCAATTGTGTTTAAAGCGGAACAATCTGGAAAGTTTGGCCGTAGCGGGTGACAGCCCCGTACGCGTAGATAGCATGATTGTCCTAGAGTAGGGCGGGACACGAGAAATCCTGTCTGAACATGGGGAGACCACTCTCCAAGCCTAAGTACTCGTGCATGACCGATAGCGAACAAGTACCGTGAGGGAAAGGTGAAAAGCACCCCGACAAGGGGAGTGAAATAGAACCTGAAACCGGATGCCTACAAACAGTCGGAGCCCGCAAGGGTGACGGCGTACCTTTTGTATAATGGGTCAACGACTTAGTGTAACAAGCAAGCTTAAGCCGGTAGGTGTAGGCGAAGCGAAAGCGAGTCTGAACAGGGCGATTTAGTTTGTTGCATTAGACCCGAAACCGAGTGATCTAGCCATGAGCAGGTTGAAGGTTGGGTAACACCAACTGGAGGACCGAACCCGCATCTGTTGCAATAGATTGGGATGACTTGTGGCTAGGGGTGAAAGGCCAATCAAACTCGGAAATAGCTGGTTCTCCGCGAAATCTATTTAGGTAGAGCGTCGACCGAATACCCTGGGGGGTAGAGCACTGGATGGGCTATGGGGACTCACCGTCTTACTGATCCTAACCAAACTCCGAATACCCAGGAGTACTAGTCGGCAGACACACGGCGGGTGCTAACGTCCGTCGTGAAAAGGGCAACAACCCTAACCTCCAGCTAAGGTCCCCAAGTCATGGCTAAGTGGGAAAGGATGTGAGGATCCCAAAACAACCAGGATGTTGGCTTAGAAGCAGCCATCATTTAAAGAAAGCGTAACAGCTCACTGGTCTAAATAAGGGTCTTTGCGCCGAAAATGTAACGGGGCTGAAGCCATGCACCGAAGCTGAGGATGTGTAGCAATACACGTGGTAGCGGAGCGTTCCGTAAGCTGATGAAGGGAGACCCGTGAGGGCTCCTGGAGGTATCGGAAGTGCGAATGTTGACATGAGTAACGATAAAGAGGGTGAGAGACCCTCTCGCCGAAAGACCAAGGGTTCCTGCTTAAAGTTAATCTGAGCAGGGTTAGCCGGCCCCTAAGACGAGGCGGACACGCGTAGTCGATGGGAACCACGTTAATATTCGTGGGCCTGGTGGTAGTGACGGATTGCTCAACTTGTGAGGTCTTATTGGATTGATCTTGCAGGGACGCGGTTCCAGGAAATAGCTCCACCGTATAGACCGTACCCGAAACCGACACAGGTGGTCAGGTAGAGTATACCAAGGCGCTTGAGAGAACTATGTTGAAGGAACTCGGCAAATTGCACGCGTAACTTCGGAAGAAGCGTGACCCCATTTTACGCAAGTGAAGTGGGGTGGCACAGACCAGGGGGTAGCGACTGTTTATCAAAAACACAGGGCTCTGCGAAGTCGCAAGACGACGTATAGGGTCTGACGCCTGCCCGGTGCTGGAAGGTTAAGAGGAGAGGTGCAAGCTTTGAATCGAAGCCCCAGTAAACGGCGGCCGTAACTATAACGGTCCTAAGGTAGCGAAATTCCTTGTCGGGTAAGTTCCGACCTGCACGAATGGCGTAACGACTTCCCCGCTGTCTCCAACATAGACTCAGTGAAATTGAATTCCCCGTGAAGATGCGGGGTTCCTGCGGTCAGACGGAAAGACCCCGTGCACCTTTACTATAGCTTTACACTGGCATTCGTGTCGGCATGTGTAGGATAGGTGGTAGGCTTTGAAGCAGGGACGCCAGTTTCTGTGGAGCCATCCTTGAAATACCACCCTTATCGTCATGGATGTCTAACCGCGGTCCGTTATCCGGATCCGGGACAGTGTATGGTGGGTAGTTTGACTGGGGCGGTCGCCTCCGAAAGAGTAACGGAGGCGCGCGATGGTGGGCTCAGACCGGTCGGAAATCGGTCGTCGAGTGCAATGGCATAAGCCCGCCTGACTGCGAGACTGACAAGTCGAGCAGAGACGAAAGTCGGTCATAGTGATCCGGTGGTCCCGTGTGGAAGGGCCATCGCTCAACGGATAAAAGGTACGCCGGGGATAACAGGCTGATGACCCCCAAGAGTCCATATCGACGGGGTTGTTTGGCACCTCGATGTCGACTCATCGCATCCTGGGGCTGGAGCAGGTCCCAAGGGTATGGCTGTTCGCCATTTAAAGCGGTACGTGAGTTGGGTTCAGAACGTCGTGAGACAGTTCGGTCCCTATCTGCCGTGGGTGTAGGAATATTGACAGGATCTGTCCCTAGTACGAGAGGACCGGGATGGACATATCTCTGGTGGACCTGTTGTCCTGCCAAGGGCATAGCAGGGTAGCTACATATGGAATGGATAACCGCTGAAGGCATCTAAGCGGGAAACCAACCTGAAAACGAGTATTCCCTATCAGAGCCGTGGAAGACGACCACGTTGATAGGCCGGGTGTGGAAGCGCAGCAATGTGTGAAGCTTACCGGTACTAATAGCTCGATTGGCTTGATCGTTCTCATTGATCAATGCTCATCT
>NZ_JDWI01000074.1:0-2677 GCF_012932765.1 Rhizobium sp. 57MFTsu3.2 | reverse complement strand
AACTGGCGGATTCCACCATCCCATGCCCGTATGTCGGCGAGGAGATTTTGGAGCTCGTCCACGCCGTTCTCGGTCAGGCCCTTTGTGCCGTATTCACTGCCGTCGCGGACATAAAGCAATTCGCCTTCGCTGATATTATCCGAGTTGGCGGTCACCTCTTCGATCAACTCGAGGTTCTCGCCGATCATCTCAGCGACCTCTTTGAGGGTATAGATGATCCTTGAGCGTGCCATCACGCAGCCTCGTACCGGTCTTTTGCCGGAGTCCACTGCCACGGGAGCAGTTCATCAAGTCGATCCTTCGGATGGCTCGGGATCCTGGTCAGGACGTCTGTCAGATAGGTCTCTGGATTGTGGCCATGGAGTTTAGCTGTCTCGATGATGGTCAGGATATTGGCGATGCGCTCGCCGCCCTTGTCTGATCCAGCAAAGAGCCAATTTTTTCTTCCAATTCCGAGTGGCCTCATGGCGCGCTCAGCTATGTTGTTATCGATTTCGACACGGCCATCGTCAATGTAGACGCTCAATGCTGCCCATCGCGAGAGAGCGTATCGCATCGCTTCTGCAAGCTTCTGTTTCTGCGGCAGCGTCGAAAGCGTCGTTTCAATCCAGGCCTTGAGGTCCGCCAGAATGGGTCTGGCGTGTTGCTGGCGCAGTGTGCGCCTCTCGTCAGCCGACATGCCGCGGATACGATCCTCGATATCGTAGAGCGCGCCGATGCGCGATAACGCTTCGTCAGCGATTGAGGATGGCTTGAGCTTGATCACATCATGGAATTTGCGGCGCACATGCGCCATGCAGGCAGCTTCGATGATCTGGTTGCCGTAAAGCTTGCTATAGCCAGCATACCCATCCGCATGCATTACGCCGCTGAAGTCAGCGAGGTGTTCAGCCGGATGCACGCCCTTTCGGTCGGGGCTATAGTAATAGGCGATCGCTCCGGGCGTAGGATCCTGGTAGCCGCTGCCATCGAAGACATAGACCCAGACCCTGCCGGTCTTCGTCTTTCCTCGTCCTGGGTCGAGAACATCGACCGGCGTGTCGTCCGTGTGTATTCGATCGACGGCCGCGAGATGGGCTCTGATCAGCAAGATGAGGGGCGAGAGCAGAACGGACACACGGCCAACCCAGTCCGCCATGACAGACCGGGAGATGTCTATCCCCAGCCGGTCGTACATCTCGGACAAACGGTAGAGTGGGATATGATCGTCAAATTTGGCGACCATGATGTGTGCGAGCAGTCCTGGTCCAGGTTTGCCTCGCTCGATCGGCAAGCTCGGCATCTCACCCGATACCATTGTATCGCAGTCCTTACAGACCATGCGCTTCTCGATATGCCGGACGATCTTCACAGAAGCCGGCACATGCTCCATCACCTGGACCACCTTGTCGGGCGCCTTCAGGAAGGACATGCCACCACAAGTCGGGCAACTGCAGGGCGCTGTGTAGACCCGCTCTTCAGTTGGAAGGCCATCCGGCAGAGGTCTGCGTTTCGCCTTGTCGGGGGTATCATCCAGTTCTGGCAGCGGTCCTTTCCCGGAACGAGCATCAGTCTCGGCGCGAGAGGCTTCGATCTCCTCGAGCATCAGTTCGAATTGCTCAATCTTTCGATCGATCTTTTCCGAGGATGCGCCGTGCTGCCGATGTCGGAGCAGTTCCAGCTGCGCACGCAGAAGACCGATGATCGAGTCGCGTTTGATGACTTCGGCTTCTTGGCTCTCAAGTTTCGCCGCCTGTTCAGCGACGAGCGCGCGCAATGCCAATAGCTCGTCCTGACTGTCCAGCGGCGGTGCTTTCATGCCCAAAAACATAGCCGATTTGCAGCGAAAGCACTAGCGTTTTGCCCCGGATGTCCCTGTAAAATATAGCTTTTAACCCGTGCGGCCAGGGGCGGAAGTCCACGCTGGTCGGCGCCAGTCAATCCCTTCAACAAGCATCGACAACTGAGCCTGCGTCAGATGCGCAACGCCATCTTTCGCCGTCGGCCAAGGAAAGTATCCGCGCTCGAGAATCTTGTAGAATAGGCAAAACCCTTGGCCATCCCACCATAGAAGCTTGATCCGGTCGGCGCGCTTTCCACGGAACCCAAAGATCGCTCCGGAACCCGGCGCTTCCTTGATCACCGCCTCGACCATAGCAGACAGACCGTCGATACCGCGCCGCATATCGGTCACTCCGCAAGCCAAGTAGACCCGCACATTTCCTGTCGGTCCGATCATGCAGCCTCAACACACGCGATCAACGATGACAGCGTCTTGCGTTCAATGTCCGCCGGAACTTTCAAACTGCGACCATTTCGTAGCTGGATCTTGATAAGCGCGGGCGCCCCGCCGGCCGCCGGCATCTGCCCGAGGCTTACGTCGTTAACCAGGTGGACCGGAAGGAACGTTGCTGACACATCGAAGTGGCTAAGCGTTTTCCGCCATAAACGGATCTGCGCAGGATAAATGTCATGGCGACGAGCGACATCGCCAATGCGAACGCCCGGTTGATCGGCTTCAGCCAATATCGCCAGCTTCGCTTCCTTCGACCACCGCCGCCTACGCTCAACGCCGGAAATGATCTCCATGCGAGCCATGCCAACCTCTCAGATCTGATATTAGTGTCAGCACTAATGCTGGTTCTAATGCCAGAACATCGCCTAACTGGCTCGTTCAGCAAAATCCGCTCACCGGACG
>NZ_JDWI01000073.1:0-2725 GCF_012932765.1 Rhizobium sp. 57MFTsu3.2 | reverse complement strand
CCTCTCAGATCTGATATTAGTGTCAGCACTAATGCTGGTTCTAATGCCAGAACATCGCCTAACTGGCTCGTTCAGCAAAATCCGCTCACCGGACGCTCACGGTGATTTGACGCTTGACGAATTGTGCCTCGAGCTTGCAGAGCGCGGCGTCATTGTGCATCGCTCGAGCGTTGGACGCATGGTAAGCGCGTAGGCCATCCCACGTATCTTTCGGACTGCTGATCGGCGATTTTCTGCATGAGTCATGCGGAGAATCCTATGAGCGACAGTGTGAATCACCCTCGAACCTTTGAGGTTTTGACTGCGGAGCCGGTGCGAAGACGACGCAAGCCGCGTGAGTGGTCGGACGACGAAAAGGCGCGGATCCTAGCCATGGCGCTGCAGCCTGGGGCGAACGTCTCGGCGGTTGCTCGATCTGAAGGCCTGGATCCGTCACAGCTTTATGGATGGCGTCGCACGGCACTGGCATCGGGCACTGTTGCGCCCCTGACTGAGGGAACGGGCAAGCAGAAGTTCGCGCGCGTCGAAACGGTAAGCAACGGCTCGGTCGATATTGTCATTGCGGATATGGTCGTGCGCGTCGGCGGCGATTTTGACCCCGATCACCTGGTGAGGGTTCTACGGGCGGTTCGCAAGGCATGATCGCTTCGGGTGTGGTGGTCTATGTGTCGTGCCAGCCGGTCGACTTCCGCAAGGGGGCCGCCTCGTTGATGGCGCTGGTGCGGGATGGCGGTCTCGATCCCTTCAATGGCGCACTTTACGTCTTCCGCTCGAAACGGGCCGATCGTATTCGCATCGTCTGGTGGGATGGCAGTGGTGTCTGCCTCTATTCGAAAACTTTGGAAGATCAGGGCTTCTGCTGGCCGGGCATATCGACGGCACGGATCCGTCTGGACCATTCGCAGCTGATGGCGTTGCTGGCCGGAATGGATTGGAAAAAGATCCGCCCGGCCAAGGTCAGGCGACCCTTGTTGACTGGCTGACAGCGCCTGCGGCAAGATGAATCATGGCGCTGTAATGGTTGGGAAAACGGCTGTTTTTGTGCTCTACTCATTGCCATGGATTTGCCCCCTCACGACCTGCCGGACGACGTTGACGCGCTGAAAGCGATGGTCCTCGCGATGGCGCGCGAGCAGGCTGCGAAAGAAGCCCGACTGAAGGCCGCTGAAGCTGAGATCGCCCGGCTGGAGGCGGTGGAGAAGAGCGCCAACGAGCGGATTGCCAACCTCACATCGATCCTGAAGGTTCTGCAGCGCACCCAACATGGCACCCGTTCCGAGCGACTGCGGCTTGGCGTCAACGACGAACAGGTGTCCTTTGCCTTCGAGGAAGTCGAGACCGGCCTTTCGGCAATCCAGAGCGAGCTTGATCACGCGGCCAAGGACAAGCCGAAACGGGCAGCACGTCCACGCAAGGGTTTTGCCGCTCATCTCGAACGCATCGAGGAAGTGATCGAGCCGGAGATCCCTGCTGAATACGTGGGCTTGGAAAAGGTCCTGATCGGTGAGGATCGCTCCGAACGGCTGGATGTCGTGCCGCCGAAGTTCCGTGTCATCGTGACGCGCCGCCCCAAATACACTTTCCGCGGCCACGATGGCGTGCTCCAGGCTTTGGCACCGGCGCACATCATAGAAAGCGGCCTGCCGACGGAGCGGCTGCTCGCCTATATCGCCGTCTCCAAATACTCAGACGGCCTTCCGCTTTACCGGCAGGAGGCAATCTATCTACGCGACGGTGTCGAGATCAGCCGATCGTTGATGGCCCAGTGGATGGGGCATCTGGGCTTCGAACTGCGGATATGCGCCGATTACATCCTTGAGCGCGTCAAGGAGGGTGAAAGGATCTTCGCCGACGAAACGACCTTACCCACTCTTGCGCCCGGTTCGGGGAAAGCGACGAAGGCCTGGCTTTGGGCTTATGCTCGCGATGATAGACCCTATGGTGGAACCAGCCCGCCGATGGTGGCCTATCGGTTTGAGGACAGTAGGGGCGCTGACTGCGTGGTGCGTCATCTCGCCGGATTCAGCGGCATCCTGCAAGTTGACGGCTACTCGGCCTATACCAGTCTCGCCAAGACGCGTGCCAAAGACGGCAGCAATGAAACGATCCGGCTCGCAGGATGCTGGGCGCATCTTCGCCGCAAGTTTTACGACCTTCACATCAGTGGTGTCTCAAAGGCTGCAACGGACACGATCATCGCGATGACCGAGCTGTGGCGCATCGAGGATGAGGTCCGCGGTCGGGATGCCGACAGCCGTTCCATGCTGCGTCAGGAAAAATCTGCAACCATCGTCTCCGAACTCTTTGATCTTTGGGAGAAGGAGCTGGGCAAGGTCTCTGGCAAGTCGAAGACCGCCGAAGCAATCCGTTACGCGCTCACCCGGCGCGAAGCACTGGAGTGTTTCCTGACGGACGGCCGGATCGAAATTGACTCCAATATCGTCGAGCGCGCGATCAGGCCCCAAACAATTACGAGAAAGAACAGTCTATTCGCCGGCAGCGAGGGCGGTGGACGGACGTGGGCTACGCTGGCCACGCTTCTCCAGACGGCCAAAATGAACAACGTCGATCCGCTCGACTGGCTTTCCCAGACCTTGACCCGCATTGCACAAGGCTGGCCTGTATCTGAAATCGAGGCACTTATGCCATGGAACTTCAAGCCTGACGCCATCGGCTAACCGCTTACGACGCATGTTGCACCGGCTCGGTTTGAGCCATAAAAAAA
>NZ_JDWI01000072.1:0-4370 GCF_012932765.1 Rhizobium sp. 57MFTsu3.2 | reverse complement strand
GAACTTGCAAACCGGGAGGAAACGATGCGCAAGTTTTTGCTGACGACAGCGTTGGTGACGATGAGTGTTGCGGGCTTGGGTGCTGCCAAGGCTGCGGATGTGAAGGAAGTGCAGATGCTGCACTGGTGGACGTCCGGCGGCGAGGCTGCGGCCTTGAACGTGTTGAAGGAGGATCTGTCGAAGGAGGGGTTTGCCTGGAAGGACGTGCCGGTTGCCGGCGGTGGCGGTGATGCGGCGATGACGGCGCTGAAGGCGATGGTTGCGGCCGGCACCTATCCGACGGCCTCGCAGATGCTCGGCTACACCGTTCTCGACTANGCCCAGGCCGGCGTCATGGGGGACCTGACGGAGACGGCGAAGGCCGAGGGCTGGGACAAGGCGGTTCCGGCGGCNCTGCAGAAGTTCTCCGTCTATGACGGCAAGTGGGTCGCAGCCCCCGTCAACGTCCACTCGGTCAACTGGCTGTGGATCAACAAGGGTGTGATGGACAAGATCGGCGGCACCGAGCCGAAGACCTTCGACGACCTGNTCGCGCTGCTCGACAAGGCGAAGGCTGCCGGCGTGACGCCGCTGGCGCTCGGCGGCCAGAACTGGCAGGAAGCGACGATGTTCGACTCGATCGTGCTGTCGACGGGCGGCCCCGAGTTCTACAAGAAGGCGATGAACGACCTCGACGAGGAGTCGCTGAAGTCGGACACGATGAAGAAGTCGTTCGACAACCTGCAGAAGATCGTCCAGTACGTCGACCCGAACTTCTCCGGACGCGACTGGAACCTTGCGACCGCCATGGTCATCAAGGGCGATGCGCTCGTGCAGGTGATGGGTGACTGGGCCAAGGGCGAGTTCGTCGCCGCCAAGAAGACACCGAACACCGACTTCCTGTGCTACCGCTTCCCGGGCACCGACGGCAGCGTGATCTACAACTCCGACATGTTCGGCATGTTCAACGTGCCTGACGACCGCAAGGCAGCACAGGTGGCGCTTGCCAAGGCAACGCTGTCGAAGAGCTTCCAGTCGGCGTTCAACGTCGTCAAGGGCTCGGTTCCGGCCCGTACCGACGTTCCGGATACCGATTTCGACGCCTGCGGCAAGAAGGGTATCGCCGACCTGAAGAAGGCCAATGAAGGCGGCACGCTGTACGGCTCGCTGGCCCAGGGCTATGGCGCGCCTCCGGCGGTTGCCAATGCCTACAAGGACGTCGTCTCGAAGTTCGTGCATGGCCAGATCAAGACCTCCGACCAGGCGGTCGAAGAGCTCGTCAAGGCCATCGACGACGCCAAGTAATCAAGGCCTCCCACGGTCTTCCCCGCCGGTGTCGGCGGGGAAGATTCCGCCACGGACGATCTCGTTGGAGGAGATGACCCCATGAGCACCATCGCTACCGATAAAACCGTTCTCACGCCGCACCGTGGAACGCCCATTTCCATCCGCGCGCGCCTGCAGGACGCGCTGCCGAAGATCGTGCTCGCGCCGAGTTTCGCCATCACGCTTGTGTTCGTCTACGGCTTCATCCTCTGGACGATCTATCTGTCCTTCACCAATTCCAAGACCTTTCCGTCCTACGTGCTGACGGGCCCGCGCGCCTATCAGCGGCTGTGGCGCTGGACGTTCGAAAGCGATCCGCCGTCCAGCTGGTACACCTCGATCACCAACATGGGCATCTTCGGTGTGCTCTATGTCGGCATCTGCCTGGCGCTCGGCCTGTTCCTGGCGATCCTGCTCGACCAGAAGATCCGCGGCGAGGGCATATTGCGGCCGATCTTCCTCTATCCGATGGCGCTCTCCTTCATCGTGACAGGCGTTGCCTGGAAATGGTTCCTCGATCCGGGGCTCGGGCTCGAGCAGACGCTGCATCAGTTCGGCTGGACGAGCTTCCACTTCGACTGGATCAAGAACAAGGACTTCGTGATCTATACTGTCGTGATCGCCGGTGTCTGGCAGGCGTCCGGCTTCGTCATGGCGATGTTCCTTGCCGGCCTTCGCGGCATCGACAGCGAGATCATGAAGGCGGCGCAGATCGACGGGGCGACGACCGTGCAGCTCTATCGCCGCATCATCATCCCGTTGCTCAGACCGATCTTCCTGTCGGCCTTCATCGTGCTCGCCCACATGGCGATCAAGTCTTACGATCTGGTTGTGGCACTGACCTCGGGCGGCCCCGGCGGCTCGGCCTGGCTGCCGTCCAACTTCATGTACGAATACACCTTCAAGCGCAACGAGATGGCCGTCGGCTCGGCGAGCGCGGTGATCATGCTGATGACGATTTCGGCGATCATCGTTCCCTATCTCTATTCGGAACTCAGGGAGAAATCGCGATGAGCGCCGTCACCTCGACCCTGCCGAGTGCGGCCAGCGCCTCGCGCAACAGACTGTTCAGCCGGATCTTCATCTACGGGCTGCTTGTCATCTTCGCGATCATCTACCTGATGCCGCTGTTCGTCATGCTGGTGACCTCGTTCAAGACGATGGACGAGATCCAGAACGGCAACATGCTGGCGCTGCCGCAGTCGCCGACCATCGAGCCCTGGTTCAAGGCCTGGGGGCAGGCCTGCGTCGGGCTGACCTGCGCCGGCATCAAGGGCTACTTCTGGAACTCGATCAAGATGGTCGTTCCGGCCGTGGCGATCTCGACGATCATGGGCGCGCTGAATGGCTACATCCTGACCAAGTGGCGCTTCCCCGGCCACACGCTGGTGTTCGGCCTGATGCTGTTTGCCTGCTTCATCCCGTTCCAGTCGGTGCTCTTGCCGATGGCGACCATCCTTGGCAGCCTCGGCCGCTTCGGGGCGACGCTGCGCGACCAGATCGGCATGTCGCTCGGCTTCGGCAATCCGACCGTCAACCTCGTCACCGTTCACGTCGTCTACGGCCTCGGCTTCACGACGCTGTTCTTTCGCAACTATTACGAGGCCTTTCCGACCGAACTGGTGAAGGCGGCGCAGGTCGACGGTGCCAGCTTCTTCCAGATCTTCCGCCGCATCATGCTGCCGAACTCGCTGCCGATCATCGTCGTCACCGTCATCTACCAGTTCACCAACATCTGGAACGACTTCCTGTTTGCCTCGGCCTATGCCGGCACGGGCGATTCCATGCCGATGACGGTGGCGCTGAACAACGTNGTCAACACCTCCACCGGTGTCGTCGAATACAACGTCAACATGGCGGCGGCGATGATCGCAGCGCTTCCGACCCTCCTCGTCTACATTCTCGCCGGCCGCTACTTCGTGCGTGGCCTGATGGCGGGCGCTGTCAAAGGATAATCCAATGGCTTTCCTCGAAATCTCAGGTCTCAAGAAGCGCTTCGGCTCGCTGGAGATCCTCAAGGGCATCAACCTTGACCTGGAAAAGGGCGGCTTCCTCGTGCTCGTCGGCCCGTCCGGCTGCGGCAAGTCGACCTTGCTCAACACCATTGCCGGCCTGGAATCGATCACCGAGGGCGACATTCGCGTCGATGGCCGCAGCATTGCCGACCTGCATCCGTCGAAGCGCGACATCGCCATGGTGTTCCAGAGCTACGCGCTCTACCCGAACATGACGGTGGCCGGAAACATCGCCTTCGGCATGGAGATGCGCGGCGTGCCGGTCGAGGAGCGCAACAAGGCGATCGACAAGGTCGCCAAGGTGCTGCAGATCGGCCACCTGCTCAATCGCAAGCCGAGCCAGCTGTCGGGCGGCCAGCGCCAGCGCGTCGCCATGGGCCGCGCCCTGGTGCGCGACCCGAAGCTGTTCCTGTTCGACGAACCGCTCTCCAACCTCGACGCCAAGCTGCGCGTCGACATGCGCATCGAGATCAAGCGGCTGCACCAGGCGACCGGCACGACGATCGTCTATGTGACCCACGACCAGATCGAGGCGATGACGCTGGCCACCAAGATCGCCGTCATGCGCGACGGCGAGGTGCAGCAGTTCGGCACGCCGGCCGAGATCTACAACAACCCGGCCAACATGTTCGTCGCCGACTTCATGGGCTCGCCGGCGATGAACCTCCTCGCGGGGACGATCGAGAAGGGGGCGTCCGGCCTGACCGTGTCGCTTTCGCGTCCGCAGGGCGAGCCGATCCGGCTGCCTGTCACGGCGGGCAACGGCGCGCTCGAAGCGCATACCGGCCGCGAGATCGTCTTCGGCATCCGCCCCGAGGCGCTGACCGATCCTGACGGTGCGGACCGCAACGCCAAGGCGCTGGCCGAAAGCGACTGCCTGATCGAGGTGGTGGAACCGGCCGGATCCGACACCTTCGCGGTCACCAAGCTCGGCGGCAAGGAGGTCGTGGCGCGGCTCAGGGCCGACGCCCGCATCCAGGCCGGCCAGCACGCCCGCCTCGCCTTCAACCTCGACAAGGCCGTGTTCTTCGATCCGCAAAGCCAAACCCG
>NZ_JDWI01000071.1:0-4850 GCF_012932765.1 Rhizobium sp. 57MFTsu3.2 | reverse complement strand
GGTCGGTGTTGCCCCTATCAATCGCGACAGTGGCCTGATGCGTGGCAAGAGGATGATTGCCGGCGGCCGCAAACCAGTGCGCGACGCCCTTTACATCGCCGCCTTGCCCGCCATCCGCTTCGATCCAGCCATGAAGGCCGTCTTCGAACGACTGAAAGCGAAAGGAAAGCCCGGAAAGGTCGCTCTCGTCGCGGTCATGCGAAGGATGATCATAATCCTCAATGCCAAAATGAGAGACTATCGAGCAACGGTGATTGACGCCTAACACCGTTGCTTTTTTATTTTCCCTCGCGCTAATCTTTCGTCTCCGGAGGGCCACGGCATTAACCAAGCATCAAGGTTAATGAGACATTTTCAACGGCATGTTCATGCGTCTCATGCCGGAGTCTCGCGTTGCGTCGAAATAGCCCTTCCCGTGGCAAGCTGCGCCTCTTGCTTCAAAATTGGAGTTCACCCGCGCTCTTCGGCGTTTGCGGGTGGCTGATGTCACCGACGATGGCGTCGCATGCCGACCTCGCGGCTCTGCTTGCCGGCCTCGACCAGGGTAGGGAAAACTGGCGCATGGTTCTAACCAATTCGCCGGCAGGTTCGATCCATCAGGCTGAGCTGACCTTTGCCGATCCCGTAGTCACGGGCACGATTGCTGCCGGGGCCGGCATGGTTTTGCCCGACGGCCGCAAGGTCGCATTCATGGCGAAGGACAAGGGACACGAGGCGACGTCGGACGAGGACCGCGTCAATCGCCCGGCCAAGAAAGGCCGCGTCGTTGCTGTCGAAACGGTGCAGCCGCCGAAGGACTTTTCCGCCGGGTCCATTCTCCAGCGAACGCGCCTGCTCTTTCAGCCCACCTTCGACCTGAAGGACAAATCCGCCTTCGTGAAGCCGAAGATCAAGGGCAAGGAAATCCAGATCGCGACCAATTTCTATAAGAAGGAACCGCCCAAGCCGGACCGCGGCGTCTCGCCCATGCTGGCTGGTCTCGTGACCAACGCGAAGGCTGACGTGCTGGCGACGGCCTATGCGCCGTCCGCTCCCGACTACTCCCGTCAGTCGCCGTTCGATTCGATTCTCACCGACAAGGCCGACGACGGCCGCTTCGTGCCGCAGATCGGCCCGCGGGATCACGCCTGGGCCGCAAGCATCTTGGCGCCCTCGGTGTTTTCGGCGGCCGAGCAGCAGTGCCTGGCATCCGGCATCTATTTCGAAGCGCGTGGCGAAACGGTGAAGGGGCAGGCCGCCGTCGCGCAGGTCATTCTTAATCGCGTCCGCAATCCGGCCTACCCGAAGACGATCTGCGGCGTCGTCTACCAGAACGAGGATTGGCGCAACCGATGCCAGTTCTCCTTTGCCTGCGACAACATCAAGGACCGGGTGAACTCGCAGTATCACTGGAGAATCGCCCGCGAAGTCGCGATGGCGGTCACCGCCGGCAAGATCTGGCTCCCGCAGGTTGGCTCCGCCACGCACTACCATGCCGTCTATGTTCGTCCGAAATGGGCAAAGACCATGGAAAAGGTCGGCCGCATCGGCCTGCACGTCTTCTATCGCACCTATGGCGGCGGTTGGAGCTGAGGAAAAAGCCAATCCTGACGCGATTTTGCGTCTCTTGGCAGCACAGGAAAGCGGATTCTTTCGGTCGATTTTGGATAAGTGCGCCAAGATCGGCCTAAGCCCATGTTTTTTATCGCCTATTTTATGGCTGGACATCCACCGCTCACGCCTTGACTATGCTTTTTGCTAAAACTATGTTGCGCGCGACTTCAAAACGGGCCGAAAGGTTCTCAAACCTTGGGGTCGTTGTCCGGAAAACCGGGGTAGCGGGATCGCGGACAGCGGCTGGCGGAGGAGAGCACCATGGCGGAAGACCGCGAGGAAAGTCTTGAGAAGCGCCGTGCGCAATTGGAAGCGAAACTCGCAACCAAGCGCGTAGAAGCAGGGAAGGAAGAGGCTATCGAAGCCAGCGCCGAGGCAAGCCGCAAAGGTTATGCCCAGGCGATGAAGCTTTCGAGCGAGTTCATCTCCGCTATCGTCGTAGGCGCCGTTCTTGGCTATCTCCTCGACCGTTTTGTCGGTACGGCGCCTTGGGGATTGATCGTTCTTCTTCTTCTTGGGTTTTGTGCCGGCGTATTGAACGTTCTGCGCGCTGCGGGGAAGGTTGCAAAACCGGATCCTACCGAGCGCCAGGATGGTGGAAAATAGGGCAGGGCGCTCCGGCGTTCGATCCAGTGCAATAATCCCGTCTCGCGCGGGCTAAAGATAGAGAGAACAAGCGGTGTCTAACGATCCGACCCATCAGTTCCTGATCCAGAAGATTGTGCCGATCGAAGTCGGCGGAATTGATTTCTCGTTTACGAATGCATCGCTCTTCATGGTGGCGTCCGCTGCCGTTGCCGCCGGCTTCCTGTATTTCTCGACGTCCAACCGGGCGATCGTGCCGGGCCGCTCACAGTCGGTTGCGGAGATGTCCTACGAGTTCATCGCCAACATGCTGAAGGAAGGCGCCGGATCCAAGGGGATGAAGTTCTTCCCATTGGTCTTCTCGCTCTTCATGTTCGTGTTGACGGCAAACCTGCTCGGCATGTTCCCGTACTTCTTTACGGTCACCAGCCAGATCATCGTCACCTTCGCGCTAGCGCTGCTCGTTATCGGCACGGTTCTCGTCTACGGCTTTTATAAGCACGGCTTCCACTTCCTGAATGTTTTTGTCCCGCAAGGCGTTCCTGGCATTCTTCTGCCCCTTGTTGTGTCGATCGAAATCATTTCCTTCCTGTCCCGCCCGATTTCGCTCTCTGTTCGTCTTTTCGCCAATATGCTGGCTGGTCACATCACCTTGAAGGTGTTCGCAGGCTTCGTTGCCTCGCTTGGAGCGCTGGGTGCGGTCGGTGTTGGTGGAGCCGTTCTTCCCCTGATTATGACGGTCGCCCTGACCGGTCTCGAGTTCCTCGTCGCCTTCCTCCAGGCTTACGTCTTTGCGGTGCTGACATGCATGTACCTCAATGACGCGATCCATCCGGGTGGCCACTAAGGGATACCGACATTGACGTCCCTCCGGCGTCAGTCAATTTCGCCGCAACACAACCATTTCAAAGGAGTTCAACATGGAAGCGGAAGCAGCAAAGTTCATCGGTGCAGGTCTGGCTTGCTTTGGTATGGCCGGTACGGCTCTCGGCCTCGGCAACATCTTCGGCAGCTACCTGTCCGGCGCTCTGCGCAACCCGTCTGCTGCTGACAGCCAGTTCGGCCGTCTGGTTTTCGGCTTCGCCGTTACGGAAGCTCTGGGCATCTTCTCGCTGCTCGTCGCTCTCCTCCTGCTCTTCGCCGTTTAATACAGGCGCATTGAAGGATCACGGCCTGCAGTCCGCATGCCGTGATCCTTTGCATTTGCAGTACACCTGGAGGTGAGCATGTTTTTTGTGACCCCGGCTTACGCCGAAGAGGCCCCGGCGGGAACCGCAGAAACTGGTGCAGCAACCGGTACAGACACGCATGCCGCCCCGGCAGCAGGCGATGTCCACACCGAGACCGGCGTACCAGCCGAGCATCATGGTGGCGGCGTGTTTCCGCCTTTCGATTCGACGACCTACGCTTCGCAGCTGCTTTGGCTGGCAATTACGTTTGTCGTCTTCTTCGTGCTCATGCAAAAGGTCATCGCGCCGCGCATCGGCAATATCCTCGAGCAGCGTCACAACCGCATCTCGCAGGACCTCGATGAGGCAGGCCGCCTGAAGGCGGAAGCGGACGCCGATGTTGCCGCTTACGAAGCCGAATTGGCCGCCGCGCGCGCCAAGTCGAACGCGATTGGCACAGCCGCCCGCGACGCTGCCAAGCTGAAGGCGGAAGCCGACCGCAAGGCCGTGGAAGCAGGTCTGGCCGAAAAGCTCAAGGCTGCCGAAGGTCGCATCGCAGACATTAAGGCGAAAGCATTCGCTGACGTCGGCACCATCGCCGAAGAAACAGCAACGGCTGTCGTAGAGCAGCTGATCGGCACCTCGGCAAAGGCAGATGTTGCCGCCGCAGTCGCTGATATCAAGAAGGGGGCTTGATCGATGGAATTTGCATTCGACGCAACATTCTTCGCATTTGTCGGCCTTGTCCTGTTCCTGGCGCTGGTTGTTTACCTCAAGGTTCCGGGCATGATGGCCAAGTCGCTGGACGACCGCGCCGATCAGATCCGCAACGAGCTCTCGGAAGCCAAGCGCCTGCGCGAAGAAGCCCAGCACCTACTGGCCGAATATCAGCGCAAGCGTAAGGAAGCCGAAGCTGAAGCTGCACACATCGTTGCTGCAGCCGAGCGCGAGGCCGAAATGCTGACCGCCGAAGCCAAGAAGAAGACGGAAGAATTCGTCGCAAACCGCACGACGGTTTCCGAGCAGAAGATCAAGCAGGCGGAAGCCGATGCGATGAAGGCGGTGCGTTCCGCTGCCGTCGATCTGGCAATCGCTGCTGCCGAAAATGTTCTGGCAAAGAAGGCCGACACGAAGGTTCGGTCCGAACTCTTCAGCGACGCGGTCGGTCAGGTCAAGAGCCGCCTCAACTAAGCTTGCCAAGTACTTAAGAGCCCGGCTGATGCCGGGCTCAGATTGCTGACAAACCCCTGGCACCGTCTGGGGGTTTGTGATTCATTGGGACATGTTGAAGAAACCTGCCCCCACCCAGACGGCTCTTGAGATGGTGACGCTCGACAGTCTGGTGCCGAAGGATCACCTGCTGCGCAAGATCGACGCGGTGATCGACTTTTCCTTCATCCATGATCGTGTTGCGGGGCTTTATTGCGCCGACAACGGCCGCCCGCCGCTCGATCCGACCTTGATGTTCAAGGCGCTGTTCATTGGCTACCTGTTCGGCATCCG
>NZ_JDWI01000008.1:0-207480 GCF_012932765.1 Rhizobium sp. 57MFTsu3.2 | reverse complement strand
CTCCAGCACACGTCGGCGATGGCCGCCCATCTTGCCGGGTGACACACTGCCGGTGGCCCGATAACGCTGCGACCACTTCACCACGGATGAGACAGCTATGTCGAACCGCTCCGCCACCACCCGGCAGCTCTGACCGTCCACAACCGCTGCGACGACTCGCTCGCGAAGATCATTCGAATAGGGTCGCGTCATGGATGCTGGCCTCCATTCCAGCATCCATGATGAATCACAAATCTGCTGATTTGGGAATCCCGCACCGATTCCGATAAGCAATGATCCGCTCTAGCGCGCCTGCGTCAGCAGGATTTTTGCCGCGAAGACGGAGAAGACGCCGGCGAAGGTAAAGTCCATGCCGCGCAAAACTTTCTTGTTGGTCTGCAGCCAGCTGGCGAGCCAGTCGGCCGCGAAGACCACGGCTGCGTTGACAGGCATGCCGATCAGGATGAAGCAGAAGCCGAGGAAGAGCAGCTTCTGCGTCACCGTCGGATCGCCGGCGCTGACGAACTGCGGCAGGAAGGTCATGAAGAAGATAATGACCTTCGGGTTCAGGAGGTTGACCCAGAAGCCCGAGGAAACGTTGGCGAGTGGCGTGCCCTTTGCCGTTTCGACCTTGTTGACCGAAAACTTCGAGCCGAAGCGGATCGCCTGGACGGCGAGCCACAGGAGATAGGCAGCACCTCCGGTCTTCAGGATCAGGAAGGCTGTCGGCGACGCGGTGATCAGTGCCGAAACGCCAAAGGCGACCAGCATGGTGTGAACGACGATACCGAGGCTCGTACCGAGAACGACGAACAGCGCAGCCTTCTTGCCCTGCGCCAGTGCGCGGCTGATGGACAGCGTCATGTCGGGGCCGGGCGTCGCAGCGAGCAGCAGGGTCGCGGCTGCGAAGGCGAGAAGGGTCGGAAAGCTGGGCAGGAAGCTCATGGTACACTCTGAAAGCCGGATGAAAGCTTAGCCGTCATATCCGGCTTTCAGAAAATGTCTAATCAAACCTTCTAATACGACCTATTCCTTGCGTTCGAGATAGGCCTTGAACTTGTCGGCATAATCCTTGTGCCAGCGCGACAGCGGTGGGCGGTTCTCGATGATGTCGCCCATCGCCCAGGCCATGCGGCGTTCGTCCACCGGACGGGCGACGTCGTTGTCGGGGCAGAGGATGTAGAAGTCGCCGCGTTCCAGGCTTTCGATCATGAAATCGACGGTCTGTTCCGGCGTCCATGCCGCAGCCGGCTTTTCGGCGCGATCGCCCTTGGTGAGGCCGGTATAGACGAAGCCGGGGATCAATAGATGAGCGGAGATCTTCGAGCCTTCGGTATTGCGCAATTCATGCTCGAGCGCTTCGGTGAATACCTTCACGCCGGCTTTCGAGACGTTATACGCCGGGTTGCCAGGTGGCGTGGTGATGCCCTGCTTGGAGCCGGTATTGATGATCAGGCCCGGTTCGCCATGCGAGAGCATGTGCTGGCCGAAGGTCCGCGTGCCGTTGATGACGCCGAGCAGGTTGACGCCGAGAATCCCGTCCCAATTGGCCTGGGCGCTGAAGATCGATGTCTCTGGGCCGACGCCGGCGTTGTTCATGAGAATGTGCACTCGGCCGAAGCGCTGGATCACGGTCCGTTCGAGCGCTTCGAGGGACTCCTTCTGTGCGACGTCGGTTTCGACGGCGAGCACATGCTCCTCTCCCGAGATCGCTTTCAGTTCCTCTGCGGCGGCTGCCAGCCGATCGCCGCCGAGATCGGCAATGACGACGCTCATGCCCGATCGGGCAAAGTGTTTCGCGGCGGCAAGTCCGATGCCCGAGGCGCCACCGGTGATGACAGCGACGTTTGATTTCTTGATGATGTCTTGGATTCTCGTCACGGCCAGCTCTCCTCCGCATTGTCAGGACGCTGGCAGATATGGGCTGCGCTTTCGGCCTGTCAAACATTATCTGGGTCGCCGATAGCCGCCGTTGCCCTTGCGTCGTCCGCCAATCTCGCTAAAAGTGCCCAGCAATACCGGGCCTGGCGGGTTTGCCGCTGCCCTCTTGCAACGGACCTCATCATCATGGCATCGCACAAAGACGTAAAGAAAGTCGTCCTCGCCTATTCCGGCGGCCTCGACACCTCGATCATCCTGAAGTGGCTGCAGACCGAACTCGGCGCAGAAGTCGTGACCTTCACCGCCGACCTCGGCCAGGGCGAAGAGCTGGAGCCAGCCCGCAAGAAGGCCGAGATGCTCGGCATCAAGGAAATCTACATCGAGGACGTGCGCGAAGAGTTCGTCAAGGACTTCGTGTTCCCGATGTTCCGCGCCAACGCCGTCTACGAGGGCGTCTACCTGCTCGGCACCTCGATCGCCCGTCCGCTGATCTCCAAGCACCTGATCGACATCGCCCGCAAGACCGGCGCCGATGCGATCGCGCATGGCGCCACCGGCAAGGGCAACGACCAGGTTCGTTTCGAACTTTCCGCATATGCCCTGAACCCCGATATCAAGATCATTGCGCCGTGGCGCGACTGGTCGTTCAAGAGCCGGACCGACCTGCTGGCCTTTGCCGAAGCGCACCAGATCCCGGTTGCCAAGGACAAGAAGGGCGAGGCGCCGTTCTCCGTCGACGCCAACCTGCTGCACTCCTCGTCCGAGGGCAAGGTTCTCGAAGATCCGGCACAGGAAGCGCCTGAGTACGTGCACATGCGCACGATTTCTCCGGAAGCGGCTCCCGACAAGGCGACCACCATCAAGGTCGGCTTCGAAAAGGGTGATGCCGTTTCGATCAACGGCGTACGCATGAGCCCGGCAACGCTGCTCGCAGCGCTCAACAATTACGGTCGCGACAACGGCATCGGTCGCCTCGACCTCGTGGAAAACCGCTTCGTCGGCATGAAGTCGCGCGGCGTTTACGAGACGCCCGGCGGCACGATCCTGCTTGCCGCGCATCGCGCCATCGAATCCATCACGCTCGACCGCGGCGCCGCGCATCTCAAGGACGAGATCATGCCGCGTTACGCCGAGCTGATCTACTACGGCTTCTGGTTCTCGCCGGAGCGCGAAATGCTGCAGGCGCTGATCGACAAGAGCCAGGAGCATGTCGAAGGCGAAGTGACGCTGAAGCTCTACAAGGGCAATGTCATGGTTACCGGCCGCGAGAGCCCGAAGTCGCTCTATTCCGACAAGCTGGTTACTTTCGAAGATGACCAGGGTGCTTACGACCAGAAGGATGCAGCCGGCTTCATCAAGCTCAACGCGCTGCGCCTGCGCACGCTCGCCAAGCGCAATCTCTCGAAGTAATCGCGAGCAGCTTGCACGAGATCGAAGGCCCGCCTCGTGCGGGCCTTCCGCTTGTTGACAATGCCTTATGCCCCACCCGTCGTCACCCCGGCCGACGAGCCGGGGTGCAGCACGCGCAAGTCTTTGCGCGCAACAGGCCTTTCGCACCGCAGACGCGGTGCCGCTGGATGCCGGCTCAAGGCCGGCATGACGGATAAAACGATCGTTCCGCAAAAAGGAACACGTCCTCATCAGTCTGAAGGCCCGTCGTACGGACACTTTTCATTCGCACGACGTGGCGTGAGGGAGCTTTGCTGCGTGCCGCGACGCGCGAACGAACCAGACGTAGCTGATGATCGAAATCAGCGCCATGATCGGGATCACCGTTCCGAAGGCGAGAAGCGGCATGCCGATCAGCGAACCGGCGACGCCGCCGGCAAAGCCGCCACCCATCTGGATGAAGCCCATCATCGCGGATGCCGAGCCGGCGATATGCGGGAAGGGGTAGAGGCCCGAGGTCGTCATATGCGGCGTCAGGAACGCCAGTCCGAAGGCCAGGAACGCGATTGGCCCCATGATCGAAAGATAGGATGGCGTGACGAAATGGACTGACAGCGCGATCATGATGCCGGCGAAGCCGAGCAGGCCAAGCCCGACACGCACGGAACCGTCGCCGCCCAAGCGTGGCGCCGCGTAACGCAGGCAGACGGAGCCCAAGAAGTAGGAACCCGACTGCATCAGCATTCCCAAGCCGAAGGCTGTCGGTGACAGGCCGACGACCTTGATCAGGATGAATGGGAGGAGCGTCGCCTGCGCATAGAGTGCGCCGATCGAGCCGCCGAGGACGAGCGAGGCGGAGACGAAGCGAGTTTCGCGCGCAAGCTCCAGGTAGGCGCGAAGCAGCGGAACCGGGAGCGCGCGGCGTGGATCCGGCACGCTCGTCTCGAACATGAAGACGATCACGCCAAAACAGATCAGGAGTCCGAAGCCGATCAGCAGGAAGAAGACCGACTGCCAGCCGAAGGCAGCGAGTGCCAATCCGCCGATCGTTGGTGCGGCGGCCGGTCCGATGGCAATCATGATGCCGATGAGGTTCATGATGCGGGAGGCTTCGGTCCCGGTGAACTGGTCGCGCACGATGGCGCGCGCCACCGTAATCCCGACGGAAGCGCCGACGCCCTGTATCAGGCGGCCGGCGAGCAACCACTCGATGCCGGGCGCAAAGGCGGCAAGCAGGCTTCCGACGACATAGATGCCGATGAAGAGGAGTGTCGCGGTGCGGCGGCCGAAGGCGTCCGAGAGTGGACCGGCAAGGAGCTGTGCCACCGAGAAGCCGGCGAAATAGACGGAGAGCGTCATCTTGATCGCCGAGTCCGAGGTTTGGAACGCATGGACGAGTTCCGGCATAGCCGGCGTGTAGATCGACATCGAGATCGGGCCGATGGTTGCGAGAAGCGCGCCGAGCATGCTCGTTCGCCGTTCGCTCATCCGGAATGGGGGCATGGGGATACTCGATCTCTGGTAACGTGCGCGATCCGCGCGAGGCGGCACTTTTCTTCTGTCGGAAGCGGCGTGATCCGGCAATTCAAAAATCTCATGGATTGCCATCATGGCTTGACGCCCTTCGATTGGCGCATAAGCTGCGACGGTCCTTTCCGGAGTTTCTCGATGACGCAATCCTTGCTCGCGGGCGCCTTTCTGGCAGCTCTCCTCTACGTGCTTATTCCAGGGCCTGCCTTCCTTGCGCTGCTTGGTATCGGCGCCGGGCAGGGCCGCCGTGCCGGCGCAATGTTCGTCGGCGGGCATTTGGTCGGCGATCTGCTGTGGGCATCGCTGGCGCTGATCGCGATCATCGGGGCGAGGACGATCGGTACCTTCGTCTTCGACGCGCTCGGTCTTCTTTGTGGTTTCTACCTTGCCTGGATCGGCTGGAATGCGGTTCGGGCGAAACCGAAGGGAGAGGGACAGGCCTTGATGGTCGTCGAGCGGCCGTTCCGCCGCGGCTTGATCTTCGGTGTCACGAACCCGAAGGGATATCCGGTCGCGCTCGCGACGTTTACTGCCCTTGTTGCTGGCTCGGCGAGCGCATTGCAGTTTCATACGTTGCCGCTCCTGCTCGCCGTTTCGTTCCTGGGCTTCATTGTTGCCGACATGATCCTGGTCACGGTTATCGGCGCGGGCACGGTGCGGCGTTTCTATCGCTCGCACGAGCGGCTGATCGTCCGTTGCTCCGGCGTGCTGTTCATGGGTTTTGCCGTGCAGGCACTCTGGCATGCGACGCCGGGCCTACTCGGTTGGCGGAAGGCCTGAGATCGCGCGTGGATTGCTTCAATCCCTAGCGATTGGTTGATTCTCTTGCCGTGAACTTTTCGCAGTCGGGCGCGGGACGTGCGTCCGATCGGCAATACCAATTGCGAACGTGCCTCCCTATATTGCCTGTTCAGTTGCCTGCCACAGAGGATCTCCGCATGCCTTCCACATCAGAATTCAACCCGGCGCTTGTCGAATGGAACGGTCTCCACGGCCTGCCGCGCTTCGATGCTCTCAATGACGGCGACTTCGCGCCGGCATTCGACGCAGCACTTGCCGCGCATGAGAAAGAGATCGACGCGATCGCTGATAACCCCGAGGCGCCGACATTCGAGAATACCGTCGTTGCTCTTGAGACCGCCGGCGACGCGCTGTCGCGGGTGTCGGCACTGTTCTGGAACCGCGCGGGCGCCCATACCAACGATACGATCCAGGCGCTGGAGCGGGACATTTCGCCGAAGATGTCGCGCCACTATTCCAAGATCGGCATGAATGCGGCGTTGTTTGCCCGTATTGATGCCTTGTGGGAAGCGCGCGAAAGCCTTGGCCTGACGCTGGAGCAGACGCGCGTGCTGGAGCGCCACTGGAAGGGCTTCGTCAAATCGGGCGCGAAACTGCCGAAGCCCGAGCAGGAGAAGCTCGCGGGCATGAACGAGAAGCTTGCCGGCCTCGGTACGCAGTTCGGTCAGAACGTGCTTGCCGACGAGAAGAGCTGGGCGCTGATCCTGTCCGACGGCGCGGACCTCGACGGTATTCCGGAATTTCTGAAGGATGCGATGGCGGCGGCTGCGCGCGAGCGCGGCGAAGACGGCAAATTCGCCGTCACCCTGTCGCGCTCGATCATCGAACCGTTTCTCACCTTCTCTGAGCGGCGGGATCTGCGTGAACAGGCGTTCAAGGCCTGGGTTGCGCGCGGCGAAAACGATGGCGCGACTGACAATCGCGGCATTATCCGTGACACGCTTGCGCTTCGCGACGAAGTGGCAAAGCTGCTCGGTTACGGCAACTTCGCGGAACTGAAGCTCGACAACACGATGGCGAAGACACCCGACGCCGTGAACCACCTGCTTCGGGCGGTATGGGCAAAGGCGGTCAAGCGTGCCGGCGAGGAAGAAGCCGATATCGCCAAGCTTATCGCGGACGAAGGCAAGAACCACGACGTCATGCCCTGGGACTGGCGGCACTATGCCGAGAAGATCCGGGCGCAGCGGTTCAATTTCTCCGAGGCCGAGCTGAAGCCCTATCTGCAGCTCGAGAAGATCATCGACGCCTGCTTCGACGTCGCCGGCCGGCTGTTCGGCATTCGCGCCGTCGAGAAGAAAGGTGTTCCGGCGTACCATCCCGATGTGCGCGTGTTCGAGATCCGCGATCGCGAAGACAGGCTGGTCGCGCTCTTCCTCGGCGATTACTTTGCCCGCAGCTCGAAGCGCTCCGGCGCCTGGATGAGTTCCTTCCAATCACAGCACAAGCTGCCGTTGAAGAACGGCCGCAACGGCGAACTGCCGATCATCTACAATGTCTGCAATTTCGCCAAGCCCGCCGAAGGCAAGCCGGCACTGCTGTCGCTCGACGACGCGCGCACGCTGTTCCACGAGTTCGGCCATGCGCTGCACGGGATGCTGTCGAACGTCACCTACCCCTCGGTTTCGGGCACGGGCGTCTCGCGCGATTTCGTCGAGCTGCCGTCGCAGCTTTACGAGCACTGGCTGACGGTGCCCGCGATCCTGAAGCAATATGCCGTGCATTTCGAAACCGGCGAGCCGATGCCGCAGGCCCTGCTCGACAAGGTTCTGGCCGCGCGCACCTTCAATTCCGGCTTCAATACGGTCGAGTTCACCTCGTCTGCGCTTGTCGACATGGCGTTCCACACCCGCGACAAGGTGGAGGATCCGATGGTCGTGCAGACGGAGGTCTTGTCGGAGCTCGGCATGCCGAAGTCGATCGTCATGCGGCATGCCTCGCCGCACTTCCAGCACATCTTCTCGGGCGGCTATTCAGCCGGCTACTATTCCTACATGTGGTCCGAAGTGCTCGATGCGGATGCCTTTGCCGCCTTCGAGGAAACCGGCGACGCGTTCAATCGCGAGATGGCGGCCAAGCTCAAGGACAACATCTATTCCGTCGGTGGCGCGATCGATCCTGAGGATGCCTACAAGGGTTTCCGCGGCAAGCTGCCAAGCCCGGATGCCATGCTGGTGAAGAAGGGTCTTGCGACCTTTGAAGAACTGTCGGGCAGCGACGCCTGAGGCGGCAGGTATTGCGCGTCATCGATACGCGACGGCTAAAGTATTGATGGAAGACGGCTTCTTGCCGCTTCGTCACATGACTGTCATTGAAGGTTAATAAGCAACCGGCATCGATTTTCAACCGATGCCGGTTTTTTCATGACCCCTCAACCTTCAGAGACCAATGCGGCCGTTTCGACGGCCGGCGTGGAATTGCACTATGGGGCGACCCCCGTTCTGAAGGGCATTGATATCTCGCTTTCCAAGGGCAAGACGCTGGCGCTGCTTGGGCCGTCCGGTTGCGGAAAGACCACTCTTCTGAGGCTCGTCGCCGGACTGCTCGCGCCTACGAAAGGTTCGATCGCGATTACCGGACGCACCGTTGCCGATGCCGCAACTGGCGCCTTCTCGCCGCCGGAAAAGCGCAACCTCGGCATGGTATTTCAGGACTATGCGCTCTGGCCGAACATGACCGTTGGCGGCAACGTCTCCTTTCCGCTCGAAATGCGCGGCGTCGGTAAATCCGAACGGCAGTCGCGGACGATGCGGGCGCTCGAACGCGTCGGTCTCGGTGCTTATGCCGACCGCCGGCCGAGCGATCTTTCCGGCGGCCAGCAACAGCGTGTCGCGATCGCGCGAGCGATCGTTGCCGAACCGCAGCTCATTCTCTTCGACGAACCCCTGTCCAATCTCGATCGCGAACTGCGTGAAAACATGGTCGGCGAACTTGCCGAGCTGATCGCGACGCTCGGCCTGACGGCAATCTACGTCACGCACGATCATAGCGAGGCGCTGACGCTGGCGGATGATGTTGCCGTCATGCGTGGCGGGCTGATCGAGCAGCTGGCATCGCCCGACGAGCTGATCGAGAAGCCCGCAACGCCCGAGGTGGCCGACTTCCTGCGCCTCGGCGGTGTCGCCGAACTCGAATACCGCGACGAACACTGGTTCTTCAAAGGTAGCGGCCTTGCATTGCTGCGCGGCGTCGATGGTGTCGATTGCGCCGTTCGCGTCCTCATCCCCACCGGATCGATCAGCGCGGGCGAGATCCTGCCAGGCACACTTGCCGCAACGGTGCTGCGTTCGCAGTTCCGCGGGGATGGTCATCTGGCGACCGTCTCGCTGGTCGGCGCCGAAAAGATCGAATTGCAGGTTTTGAGCCGCGCCAAGCTGCGGCCCGGCGAGGGCATCGGTCTGTCGATCGATCCCGGCCAGATCCGCTGGTTCGGCAAAGAAATTCATTTGTCCAAAGAGGAGAATTTGGAGCATGCTTAAGTCGTTGAAGAGCATCACTTTCGGCGTTCTCGCCGTAACGTTGATGGCGGGCGTCGCCCACGCCGACATCACGGTCTATACCGCCGGTCCGCAGGGGCTGATCGACAAGCTGTCGGCCGGCTTCACCAAACAGACTGGGGTCAGGGTCAATGTCTTCCAGGCAACGACCGGCAAGGTCATGGCCCGTATCGAAGCAGAAGCCTCGAACCCTGTGGTCGACGTTCTCATTTCGGCTTCCTGGGATACGGCAACCGACTTCGCCAAGCGCGGCTGGCTCGTGTCCTACAGCAGCCCGAACGCCGCCAGGGTTCCTGATTTCCTGAAGACCGACACGGCCGTTGCCCAGGGCATCTCGGCGCTCGGCATCGCCTGGAACACCAAGAGCGGCACGCCGAAGCCCGCCGAGTGGGCCGACCTGACGAAGCCCGAATACAAGGACCTCGTCAATATTCCGGATCCGGCGCAATCCGGCTCGTCCTTCGAGCTGACGGCGGCACTGGCCGGCCAGGACGACTTCAAGCTCTTCAAGGATCTGAAGGATAATGGCGCGATCATCGCCGGCGCCAATGCCGAGGCTCTGAACCCGGTTCTGCAGGGTGCCAAGGCCGCTGTCTTCGGCGCCGTCGATTACATCACGCTCAACGCCAAGGAAAAGGGCGAGGCCATCGATGTGATCTTCCCGGAATCCGGCACCGTCATCGCGCCGCGTCCGGCGATGATCCTCAACTGGTCGAAAAACCAGGACGAGGCGAAGAAGTTCATCGACTACATGCTATCCGACGAAGGCCAGACGCTCGTTGCCGACCAGATGCTGATGCCGGCTCGTACCGACATTCCGGCAAACCGTCCGCTGATCAGCGATCTGAAGCTGCTGAAGTACGACACCGCTGCCGTTTACGGCAAGCGGAAGGAAACGCTGAAGCAGGTCACCGACACGTTCGGCGGCAAATAAGGGCAGGGCGATGAGGACGAACGATAGTAGCGGTGCTGCGCCGGCCGCCTGGCTGGCGATCGCGGGCTTGACCGTTGTCGTCGCCGTTCCATTCATCGCCGTTGTGCTTCAGGGCATCTTCCCCAACATCGGACAGGGCTCGTTCGCGGGCCCTTTCTCCTCGCTTGCTGCGACGCTTTTCGATAGCGCGCTGATCGACATGGCCGGGAACACCATTCTGCTCGGCAGTTGCGTGGTGCTGGCCTCGGCGCTGGTGGCGGTGCCGCTCGGCGTGTTTCGGGCACTCTACCGCATTCCGCTTGCACCGCTGTGGGATGTGCTCCTGCTCGTCCCATTCATGATCCCGCCCTACATCGCGACGCTTGGCTGGATCATGGCGCTGCAGCCGCGCGGCTATCTTCAGCAGATCGCGGGATTTAACCTCGCGCCCTTCCTCTTCTCGCTCTTCGGCATGACCATGGTCATGGCCTTCAATACCTTTCCGGTGGTCTATTTCGCCGTGTCGCGCACGGTTGAGGCTGTTGGTGCGCGTTATGCGGATGTCGGCCGCGTCTTTGGCGCGTCGCCGGCGCGCGCCTTCTTTCGGATCACGCTGCCGCTGTCGGCGCCCGGGCTCGTTGCCAGCCTGATGCTGGTCTTTGCCGCGGCGATCGAGGAATACGGTACGCCCGCTGCCCTTGGTCGTCGTGCCGGCTTCCAGGTGCTGGTCACCGGTATCGACCTGCGGATCTCGGATTGGCCGATCGATCTGCCTGGAGCGGCGATCCTGTCGATCCTGCTCGTCGTCATGTCTCTGCTGACATTCCTGCTGCAGCGATGGATCCTCGCCCGACGCTCCTATCAAACGGTGGGCGGCAAACCTGCTGCCAAGGACAAGCGACCGCTTGGGGCGATGAAGGTTCCCGTGATGATCGCCTTTGCCGTGGTTGCCTTCCTGGCAACGGGCGTGCCACTGCTATCGATCCTGCTCACGGCGCTGTCGCGGACGATTTCCGGTGGTCTGGCGCTCGACAACATCAGCGCCGAAAACTTCCTGTCGGTCTTCAACAACATTGCCGGCGCTCTGGGGGCGCTCGCCAACAGCTTCTCGCTTGGCATCGGCACGGCCTTGATTACCGGGCTCATCGGCGTGCTGGCCGCCTATACGGTCGTCAAGACGAAGATCCGCGGACGCGTGGCGATCGACACGATGACGATCCTGCCGAATGCGCTGCCGGGCATCGTCGTTGCCGTCGGGCTGATCCTTGCCTGGAACATGCCATGGCTGCCGGCGACCCCCTACAACACGGCATTCATCCTGCTGCTCGCCTATTGCTGCATACTGCTGCCGCAGCCGGTGCGCTATACGACCGCGGCCTTCCAGCAGATCGGGGATAGCCTGGAAGCGGCGGCCCGGGTCTTCGGCGCAAGCGGGGTAACCGCCTTTCGCCGCATCCTCCTGCCGCTCGTCTTCCCGAGCCTTGCTTCGGCGATGCTATTGGTCTTTGCGCTCGCCTCGCGCGAACTGGTGGCCTCGGTTGTCGTGGCGCCTGTCGGCATGCAGACGATCGCCACCTTCATCTGGCGCCAGTTCGAACAGGGATCGATCGGGCTCGGCATGGCGATGGCCTTCATCGCTATCCTCATCACGACGCTCTTGCCGCTTCTGCTGCTGACGCTGCTTCGCCGCAGTGGTTTGGTGGCGGAATAGCGCCTCACCGGCGACGCCTCGTAGCAAAACTGTCGCTGAAGTTTCGAAAAACCGTCATGCCGCCTTCAAACGCATGACATGACAGCCGCCATAGGTTCGGCCCTCCCGTTAGCCGGATAGACCTTGGCATGACATTGACTGAAACAACCCGCCGACGCTTCCTCTCATCCATGGGCGCCGTTGGCGGATTTGCACTGGCGGGGCTGGCGATGCCCTACTATGCGCGCGGCTCGTCAAGTCGCCCGGTCTTTACAGCAGGCGTGCAATCCGGCGATGTCGATGCGAATTCGGGTATGGTCTGGGCGCAGGTGAACCGGCCGGCACGACTGCATGTCGAGTATTCGACGAGCGACCGGTTCGCCAACGCGGTGCGCGTCGCGCCCATAGACGTGACACCGGGCACCAATCTTGCGGGAAAGCTGCTGCTCCAGAATCTCCCTGATGATCAAGAGATCTTCTATCGCTTTCGTGCGGCCAACCTGCAGGACCTCAACGACCTGTCGGAACCCATCCATGGACAGTTTCGCACGGCGCCGGCGGGCAAGCGCAGCATCCGCTTCGCGTGGTCTGGGGATACGGCCGGCCAGGGCTGGGGCATCGACGAGGAGGGGATGCGCACCTATTCGACGATCGCCTACCATCGCCCGGATTTCATGATCCATTCGGGCGACACTATTTACGCCGACAATCCGATCACGGACGAGGTCAGGCTGCGAGATGGCGGCGTTTGGAAAAACCGCGTCGTCACCGAGGCAAAGCGCGACATCGCGCAGACGCTCGACCAGTTTCGCGGCCAGTGGACCTATAATCTGCTCGACGAGCACGTGAAGGCGTTCAATGCGGTCTGCCCTGTCTTCTACCAATGGGACGATCACGAGGTGCTGAACAACTGGTCGCCCTCGACCGACCTCCGTGATGATGATCGCTACAAGGAAAAATCGATCGCCACGCTTGCTGCCCGCGCAAGCCGTGCCTTCCACGAGATGACGCCGATCCGTTACGTGGCCGATGAGCCCGGTCGGATCTACCGCAAGGTGTCTTACGGTCCGCTGCTCGATGTCTTCTTCATCGACCTGCGCTCCTATCGCGGCCCGAACAGTCATGGGCTCGATGCCGAGTCGACGCCGGAGTCGCGGCTTTTGGGCGAGCGCCAGCTGGCGTGGCTGAAGCGGGAACTGGTGCGCTCGACCGCGACCTGGAAGGTGATCGCCTGCGATCTGCCGATCGGGCTGGTGATCTGGGACGATTACGGCCACCGGACGGGCAGCGAGTCGATCTCCAACGGCGACAATGGCGCCCCGCTTGGCCGCGAGCTGGAGTTCGCCGATCTGCTGCGCTTCATCCGCGATGCCGGCATAGCGAACATGATCTGGCTGACAGCCGACGTGCACTACACGGCTGTACACTATTACGATCCCGGTAAGGCCAAGTTCCGCGAGTTCCTGCCATTCTGGGAGTTCGTTGCGGGTCCGCTGCATTCCGGAACCTATGGGCCGCAGGAACTCGACATGACTTTCGGACCGGAGGTGAAGTTCATGAAAGCCGCACCCGGCGGTGCGGAGCAGAACCTGCCGCCGTCGGCAGGCATGCAGTTCTTCGGGCTTGTCGACATCGACGGGCAGACCGAGCAACTGACCGTGAGGCTGATGGATCGGAACGATACCGAGCTGTGGCGGACGACGCTCGATCCGCAGATATCGAGTTGACGTCCATGCATGGCAGGCAATCCGGCCTCCCCCCTTTCGCAAACGCGAAAAACACTGTATGAGCCGCCCAAATGAAATTGGCGCCTTCTCCCAGCGCGGCGCCCCAGCTTCAGAGATATAGACATATGGCACTTCGCAACATCGCGATTATCGCGCACGTTGACCATGGCAAGACGACACTGGTTGACGAACTCCTGAAACAGTCCGGCTCGTTCCGCGAGAACCAGCGCGTTGCAGAACGCGTCATGGACTCGAACGACCTGGAAAAGGAACGCGGCATCACGATCCTTGCCAAGGCGACATCGGTCGAGTGGAAGGGCGTTCGCATCAACATCGTCGACACCCCCGGCCACGCCGACTTTGGTGGTGAAGTCGAGCGTATTCTCTCGATGGTGGACGGCGCGATCGTTCTGGTCGACTCCTCCGAAGGCCCGATGCCGCAGACCAAGTTCGTCGTCTCCAAGGCGCTGAAGGTCGGCCTCCGTCCGATCGTTGCGATCAACAAGATCGACCGTCCCGATGGCCGCCATGAAGAAGTCATCAACGAAGTATTCGACCTCTTCGCCAGCCTCGACGCGACCGACGAACAGCTCGACTTCCCGATCCTCTACGGTTCGGGTCGCGATGGCTGGATGAACGTCAATCCTGAAGGCCCGAAGGACCAGGGTCTGGCACCGCTGCTCGACCTCGTGCTCAACCACGTTCCGGAGCCGACGGTTGCCGAAGGCCCGTTCACGATGATCGGCACGATCCTCGAAGCCAACCCCTTCCTCGGCCGCATCATCACCGGCCGCATCAATTCCGGCTCGATCAAGCCGAACCAGGCTGTCAAGGTTCTCGGCCAGGATGGCAAGCTGATCGAATCCGGTCGTATCTCCAAGATCCTCGCCTTCCGCGGCATCGAGCGCACCTCGATCGATGAAGCGCATGCAGGCGACATCGTCGCGATCGCCGGCCTCTCCAAGGGCACGGTTGCCGACACCTTCTGTGATCCCGCGATCACCGAGGCGCTGACCGCGCAGCCGATCGATCCGCCGACCGTCACCATGTCCTTCATCGTCAACGACAGCCCGCTCGCCGGCACCGAAGGTGACAAGGTCACCTCGCGCGTCATCCGCGACCGCCTGTTCAAGGAAGCAGAAGGCAACGTCGCGCTGAAGATCGAAGAAGCCGAAGGCAAGGATTCGTTCTACGTCTCCGGCCGCGGCGAATTGCAGCTCGCCGTTCTGATCGAAACCATGCGCCGCGAAGGCTTCGAGCTCGCCGTGTCGCGTCCGCGCGTCGTCATGCACCGCGACGAGAACGACCAGCTGATGGAGCCGATCGAGGAAGTCGTCATCGACGTCGATGAAGAGCATTCCGGCGTCGTCGTGCAGAAGATGTCCGAGCGCAAGGCTGAAATGACCGAGCTGCGTCCTTCGGGCGGCAACCGCGTTCGCCTGGTCTTCAACGCGCCGACCCGCGGCCTGATCGGCTACCAGTCGGAACTCCTGACGGATACGCGCGGCACTGCCGTGATGAACCGCCTGTTCAAGGACTACCAGCCTTACAAGGGTGAAATCGGCGGCCGCACGAACGGCGTTCTCCTGGCCAACGCTCCGGGCGAAGCCGTTGCATACGCCATGTTCAACCTGGAAGATCGCGGCCCGATGATGATCGAGCCCGGCGAAAAGGTCTACATGGGCATGATCATCGGTATCCACTCGCGCGATAACGACCTCGAGGTCAACGTCCTCAAGGGCAAGCAGCTGACCAACATCCGCGCCGCCGGCAAGGACGAAGCCGTCAAGCTGACGCCGCCGATCCGCATGACGCTCGACCGCGCTCTCTCCTGGATCCAGGACGACGAGCTGATGGAAGTGACGCCGAAGTCGATCCGCCTGCGCAAGATGTATCTCGACGCCAACGACCGCAAGCGCTTCGCCAAGGCGAAGTCCGCCTAAGCGACTGAAGTCTTTCAGCCTTCAACCCCGGCCATTGCGCCGGGGTTTTTTATTTGTGCAGTCTGCCGAATCTCGCTTGTCGCAATAGTTAAAAAAGCGTTAAATTTCAGCTGTCGTCCACATGTTTAGCCTGTGGGCAAACAACCTGAATGCGCCGGGCGCATATGGTTAATTGCCGACAATGGGACCAGAGTACGCGTTATGAAGACGTTGTCGATCGATGTTCGGCGGGCCGAACCGCACGATTCCCGAGCCATATCGGAAGTGCATCGGCTTGCGTGGCAGCACACCTATGCGGGGATCATTCCGCATCGTGCGTTGCGGCAGATGATCGAGCGTCGCGGCGAGAACTGGTGGCGCAAGGCCACCCGCGGGCCGGCAACGCTTCTCGTTCTCGACGTGGCCGGCACTGTCGCAGGCTACGCAACGCTCGGCCTCAATCGCGCCCGCGCCCTGCCCCAAGAGGGCGAGATCTACGAACTCTATCTTCGGCCGGAGTACCAGGGCATTGGCCTCGGCCACATGCTGTTCGGCGAAGCACGGCGGCTCCTGAAGTCGCTTGGCTGCAACGGATTGGTCGTCTGGTGCCTCGAGGAGAATGAGACCGGCGCGCAGTTCTATCGCAGCCATGGCGGCGTCGACTATTGCGAGGGCATGGAAACGTTCGACCAGAAGCGGCTAAAGAAAATTGGCTTCATTTGGGGTTGAGGCTCTTCCTTGCCCTATCGCTTTTTCCAGCGAAATTGACAGTTGCTGTCGTCACGAAAACTTGCAAATCTTGAACATAAACGACTACGAGCGGCTCATGAAGGGCGCCGATGCCCGAGCGATCGGGTCGATCGACACCATGTCCGACGCCTTGTTCGCCGACATGGAACGCGTGGTCGAACAATATGCTGAGGACGACGAGGTCGGGCGATGAGTGTTTATGACGACATCCAGACCGCAGCCGTCATTCGCATCCTTATCTCTAGCATCGAGAAGCAGGAAAAGGCGAGAGGGACGCAAGGAGCGCCCCGTCGCGGTCGGCGTGCGGACGGCGCGTGCCGATGGTGACTCGGTGTTATTTTTCCCGATCACCACGAAACAGCCCGAGCGGGACCGGTTCGCCTTCGAGATCCCGGCAATCGAAAAACGTCGCGCCGGCTTCGATGCAGATCGCCATCTCTGGATCATCATGGACGAATTCAACAGCGACGTCATCGGTCACTCGTTCTATCTCGAACCGGAGCTGCCAATTGGCCGGTTCAGCAAGGACTTCTTCCGCCGATACTGCGCGAATTCGTCGCCCGCCGTAAATCGCTCTCCGAAGTCAGCCGCCATCGCTGCACGGCAATTCTCCATTTGAGCCCCTGAAACGGCACCAATCCTTCCTGTGACAGGCAATGTGTTGATTTCGGCAGAGTTCACGTACGAAGGGGAACTGCGCCAGTTTGCTCGACATGGAGATACGCCGCTCGTCGCGCCGGACGAGCTGCAACGTCAGCGCCGAGCGAGCGACCGTGCGATGTCGACGATATCGTCGCGACCAGCGGTTGGATCTTCTTTGCTCCAGGCGATCCCAAGCCCGATCCGGAAGTCGATGCCCTTCACCTTCTTCAGCTCAAAGCCGCGATTGGGAAGATCAAGCGTCCATTCCGGCGCAAAGCCGATGCCAAGCCCGGCGGAGACCAGCGACACCAGCGCATAGGTGTCATCGCAGCTGAAGGCAATGTTGGCGGTGAGGTCGTATTCGGCGAACTTCTCATTGAAGTAGCGCTCCGAAAACGACAGGTTCTGCCGGTTGAAGGCGATGATCTTCTGAGTGCGCAGATCNTCGATGCTGATCTCGTCCCTGGCGGCCAGCGGATTGGCATGGCCAACCGCCAGNTAGTAGCGCTCATGCGCAAGCGAGACGAAGCGTAACGAGCCGATGTTTTCCACCGGGCGAATGAAGCCCAGATTGAGCTGGCCGGTCTCCAGGCCGCGGATGATCTCGCCGGTATTGCCCGACGCGATGTGGATGCGGACATCGGGATACTTGCGGGCGATCTTGGCAAGGAAGGTTGGCAGCATGCCCATGGTGGCCGGGTAGATACTGCCGATCCTGATCTGGCGGATGCGGCTGCCGCCGGCTGCCCGGGTCAGTTCGGTGGTCAGGTCGATGTCGCTCAGGATCCGCACACAGCGATCGTAGAAGGTCTCGCCTGCCCTCGTCAGTTCCACCCTTCTGGTCGAGCGGATGAACAAAGGGCACCCAAGCTCCCTTTCCAGCGACATCACATGGTTGCTTAAGGCCGGCTGGGCAATGTGCATCCTGGCTGCCGCCCGGCCGAAGTGCAGTTCCTCGGCCACTGCTTTGAAATAGGAGAGTTGGCGCAGTTCCACTTGTTGTGCTCCTCCAGGCCAATAAAATCACTCGACAGCGATTTTGTAGAGTATACTCCGTGGAGAAATACTCCACAAGAATTTTCCTGCTTAGATGGAAATTCGGGAGACATTCGCGCGAAACTTGAGGCGGATGCGTCAGGCCAAGGGCCTGTCGCAGGAGGACCTCGCTTACAAAGCCGACATTGATCGAACGTACGTTAGCTCACTGGAGAGAGCAGTCTACAGCCCTACCATCGAAGTCGTCGACAAGCTCGCCAAAGCGCTCGGGACTGATGCGGCCGAGCTACTTAAGCCGTTTTAAAAAATGATGCTCTTGAAGGTATTCGAACCGCTGACGCATCAAATGCGCGCTGCTCATCGACAAGGGCCCACGTAAATCGACATAGCCTACTTCTCCAGAATGGCTTTCATGGACTGAAGCGGCCCGTCTCGCTCCTATACCGGCAGAAACTGGGCAGGGTCATGGGTCCTCTATGGTATGCTGTTGCCGGTACTTGCCGTCCTTCTTTACGTGTCTCGGTCCAAGCTGCCCGCAATGCTTGCCGCCGCGCTGGTCTCGATCGCTGCGGCGAGCTATCACATTTACCTGCTGCACCGGATTCTGCCGGAGGCCTGTTTGATCGCGCCAATCCCGCGACTTTTACCGCGCCGCTACCGGTCGCAGTATCGGTCGTGTCCGGTCTATTAGCGGCATACTTGCCTATCAGCTCCAGCGTCGCATCATGCTTGGTCAGCGATTATGGGCAGGATTGAGCCGACTCGGTGATTACCTGCGCCATCTACTGTCAGGCCGACAGGGGGTGTCGTTCGGATCCGCTCCGCCTTTTGCAAGCGAACAGCAGAGAAGTCGCGTGTCACCTTGACGGCCCTCTTAGACGGGCCAATCCACATTGGCGTGTTGCGTTGCGGGATGATTCCCAGTATCTGGCAACCATCGACTTAACCGTTAAAGGGAAGCTCTATGCGCATTGACGCGATTTCCATCGGCAAGAACCCGCCGGAAGATGTCAACGTAATCGTTGAGGTGCCCGTCGGCGGCCATCCGATCAAGTACGAGATGGACAAGGAAGCCGGTACGCTGGTTGTTGATCGCTTCCTCTATACGCCGATGACCTATCCGGGCAACTACGGCTTCGTGCCGCACACGCTTTCGGAAGACGGCGATCCGATCGACGTCCTCATCGCCAGCACGCGTCCGCTTGTTCCGGGTTGCGTCATCAACGTGCGCCCGATCGGCGTTCTCAAGATGGAAGACAACTCCGGTAAGGACGAGAAGATCATCGCCGTGCCGTCGCCGAAGCTGACGCTGCGCTACGAAAAGGTGAACGACTACACCGACCTTCCCGAGATCACGCTGAAGCAGATCGAGCACTTCTTCGAGCATTACAAGGATCTCGAACCCGGCAAGTGGGTGAAGATCTTCGGTTGGGGTGATTCCAAGGAAGCTGGCGCACTGATCCTCGAGGCGATCGAACGCGCCAAGAAGGCAAAGGCCTGATCAGCTTTCGAGAAGAGCTTGTAATTTCCTGATCAAATCCTCCGGGTCGCCGTCGATCCGGAGGATTTTTTTGCGCGACGTTTCACCTGAGGCGAGGCTGACCGATGATTTTGCAACGCGAAGCGATTTCGCCACGAGCGCGATCAATGCCTTGTTCGCCTTGCCCTTCTCGGGAACGGCAGTCACTCTGGCCTTGAGATGGGCTTTGCCCTCGGCGTCTGTCTCCACGCCGTCGATTGCGTCGCGTCCGCCACTAGGCGTCAGGCGAACGGTGATATGGATATGGCAATCAAAGATCGCCCACGCCCGGCTCACATGTAAACGCCGAAAACGCGTGCAATTGTGTTGGTGAGGTACGAGCGCAGGAAGAAGATGATCAGGAGCAGAATGATTGGCGAGATGTCGATACCACCGAGGTTTGGCAGCAAGCGGCGGATCGGGCGCAGAAGCGGCTCTGTGACATTGTAGAGGAACATGCCGACCGAATTGACGAATTGATTGCTGGAATTGATAACATTAAAGGCGTAGAGCCACGAGAAAATAGCGCTGGCCACCAAGACTAAAGTATACAAATACAAAGCCAAATCAATGGTTTGAAAAAGCGCAGTCATCGCAGTCTCCAGTTCGTTGTTGACAGACATGTAGACATTGGCGACTAAACCGGCAAGTGCTGTCTCGAAACGCCTTGTAAATCACGTTTGACAGCGGCGTCGTGCGTTGGCGTCTGGCTGTTTTCTGGAAAGTCTCCATGTCTTTTTCGCCAACCGGAGATCGTTTTGCCGCTTTCCGGTATCCATCCTATACCCGGTTCTTTTTCGCGCGGTTTCTCCTGTCTTTTTCGCAGCAGATCGTCAGCGTGGCCGTCGGCTGGCAGATGTACGACCAGACCGGCAGTGCCATCTATCTCGGACTGATAGGCCTAGTGCAATTTCTGCCTTCGCTGGTCCTGATCCTTGTCACCGGATCCGTAGCCGACCGGCACAATCGACGTGCGATCGCCGCCATCTGCTCGCTCATCAGCGCCTTGTGCACGCTGGCGCTGCTATTGATGACGATCACAGGGACGTTCTCGCCGTTGCCGGTATTTGCCGTCCTGCTGGTTTTCGGCATCGAGCGCGCCTTCATGTCGCCGGCTGTGCAATCGCTGGCGCCGAACCTTGTGCCGCCGGAGGATCTGTCAAACGCCATCGCCTGGAATTCGTCTTCATGGCAGCTGGCGGCGATCACGGGCCCCGTTCTCGGTGGTCTTTTGTATGGCATCAACCCTCATACAGCCTATACGGTCGCGGTCATCTTCGCTGCTCTTGGCGCAGCGCTGCTCTACATGATCCCCAAGCCGCCGCAGAAGACGATGGGTGAAGCCAAGAGCTGGGATATGATCCTCGGCGGCTTCCGCTACATTCGTGCCGAGAAAGTCGTGCTGGGTGCCATATCGCTCGATCTCTTCGCGGTGCTCCTCGGCGGTGCGACGGCGCTGATGCCGATCTTTGCGCGCGATATCCTGACACTCGGGCCCTGGGGGCTCGGTCTCCTGCGCGCGGCACCCGGGGTCGGCGCGATCGCCATGGCGATTTTTCTCGCCGCCTATCCGCTCAAGCACAGTGCCGGCATTGCCATGTTCATCGGCGTTGCCCTGTTCGGCATCGGTACGATCGTTTTCGGATTTTCGACCAGCACGGAGCTGTCGATCGCGGCGCTCGCCATCATGGGTGCGGCCGACATGATTTCCGTCTATGTGCGGGAGAGCCTGATCGCGCTCTGGACGCCGGACGAACTGCGCGGCCGTGTCAATGCCGTCAACATGGTCTTCGTCGGTGCCTCCAACGAACTCGGCGAATTCCGCGCGGGCACGATGGCTTCCATTTTCGGCGCCGTCCCTGCGGTTATTATCGGCGGCATCGGAACGCTTGCCGTCGCGGCAATTTGGGCCACGAGCTTTCCGAAGCTGCGCAAGATCGACACGCTTGATGCGCCGGAGCGGCTGGAGCCGGTGTGACGGCCTTCAGGTCGAGACGATGACTTCCGCTTCGATTTCGACCGGAAAGTTCAGCGGCAGACCGGCAACGCCAATCGCGGATCGGGAGTGACTGCCCACCTCAGGTCCAAATACCTCGATGATCAGCTCGGTGAAGCCGTTGATTACGGCTGGCGGATTGGCAAAGCGGGGCGCGCAATTGACCATGCCGAACACACGACACCAGCCAGTAATGCGATCGAGACTACCCAGCTCCCGCTTCAGGCTGCCCAACATGGAAAGCGCGACTTTCCGCGCAGATGCCTTGGCCTCCTCGATGGAGATGTTTTCACCGACGGCTCCAAACGGGCCGGCAGGTGTTCCATCGGTATTCTGCGGGCCATGGCCTGAGACGAATGCGCGATTGCCGCGCACATTCACCCACGGAAAAGGAAGGACCATGTTGGAGGGCAGTTTCAGGGGCTGCGGTAGAACCAATCCCATCGCGGCAAGTCTCTGCTCATAGTTGGCCATGGAATTCCTCCGGACATAGCTTTGGTCCGTCATTGCGCGCGCGGCAATTCCAAGACCGGGTCGTGGATCGGAACGCATTCCTGCTGGTGAATATAGCCAGAGTGATGGTACGCGCCGACCTTAGCACGACGCGGTGCCTGGCGCACCCGTCTAGGCGGGAAGTGTGGCGGCCTTGGCTGCTGCGACGGATTTGGACGTCTTGCCCTCGAAGACGATGTCGAGGAACTCGTTCAGCCATGCCTTCAGCGGCGCGTCGAAGAGCATACGTCCTTCCAGATGCTCACGACCCTGCTGCGCATTGGGAAGAATGAAGCGGTGGGCGCCGTGAACCACCCAGCGGTGCATCATCGCGCGTGTCAGCTCGGCATGGAACTGCAGCCCCCAGGCATGGCCGCCGTAGCGAAACGCCTGATTGGGATAGGTATCGCCCTCAGCCAGCAGTTCGGCACCATGCGGCAGGTCAAACCCTTCGCGATGAAAGTGGTAAACCATCCTCGGCCAGTGCATCAGCAGCCGGCCTTTCTCCGTCGGGCGCAGCGGATACCAACCGATCTCCGTGGAACCATCGGCGTTCGCCTGAACCTTGCCGCCGAGCTGCCTCACCAGCATCTGTGCGCCGAGGCAGATCCCGAGTAGCGGGCGCTTCTCCCTGAGCGGCACGTCCAGCCAGTTGATCTCCGACTTGACGAAGTCCTCGGTATCGTTGGCACTCATCGGGCCGCCGAAGACAACGGCGCCCGCATGCTCTGCAAGTGTGGAGGGCAGTTTGTCGCCGAGAACCGGGCGCCGGATATCGAGCCGATACCTTTTCTCGGCCAGCAGCTGACCGACCCGGCCAGCGCTCGAGCGCTCCTGATGCAGAACAATCAGGACTGGGCGCTTCTCGTGCTCCGGTAAGCGGTCAGTCGGCATCGTCCCCCACTACCTCGGTATCCGTGACCCGTCGTGCTGCTTCCTGCCGCTTCTGGATCCGCTCGCGCGCGGAAACACCGAGGAGTTCGGCAATGCGCCAGATTGCATCATCTTCCATTTCGCTGCGCTCGCCATCGGCATAGACAATGTCCCAGAGGACCCCAATCAGCTCGAGCCGCTGTTCCGTGTTGAGGTGGCGCTTGAGATCCGACGTGAAGCGGTAGTAGTCGACGGCATCGCTTTCCGCCTCACGGCCCGCGGCCATCAGCGCGTCGAGTTGCTTGCGGTCAAGCCCGTACTGGTCCTTCAACAGCTTGCGAAGCCGCTTCGTCTCACTGTCCTTGACCTGCCCGTCCGCCTCCATGACCTGCATACAGAGCGCGGCCACCGCGATGCGCGGGTCGTCCGGCGCGAAGCCTTTCTTTGTGTTGTCGGAAGTCAGATTCTGAAAGAATTCCTGGAAGCGTTCGAACATTTAGATCCTGTTTGTCTAGAAAAGGCGAAGCCGTGTCTTGGGTTCTGGCTCCGCCGCTGGATTGCGAACGCCGGGATCGTCCGGCAGGCCGCCAAAGAAGGGGCGCGGTTCGGGTGAAGTTGCAGCTTCCGCCGCCTGCTTGCTTGATGCCGGCGGTTTCGGCGATGGACGCGCCGCCTCAGCTATCGTGGCAGCCCGCTCGAGTTCGATGATGCGGTGATCGCTGGCCGGGCCTTCGGAGCGAGCTTCGCGCACCGGCGGCAGCGTTTTCAGGGCGCGGTCTATGGAGATCGTCTTGCTTTCATCGGCAACATTATCCACATGGTCGAACGGTGCCTTCCAGACGAAGGCATCCAGCCGACCGGTAATAGGCGAAAGCGGCAACCATTTGTCGGAAACGTAACCATCGGCGACCCATGCCGGGTCGCGCGGCGCCTTGAGGGCTTGGGCAAGCCAGTGGCGAACGCGGCCCTGATCACCCGTTTCGGCTTCTTCGATGTCCGCGAGCAGCAGGAAGGTTGCTTCGCGCGGCTCAATCCGGGCGGCAGCCTCCGCCTTGGTGCGGGCCTTGGCGAAATCCTGCGTGTCGAGGGCAGCCTGCGCCACGAGAAGCAGGGATTCGACGTTGTTCGGCCGTATCCCCTCCAGTCGCTCGGCGCGCTTCAGGCGATCAGCGGCAGAATCGCCGCTGCGGGCGCGAACATAGGTGCGACCGATGTCCGGGTGCGGGGCCGATTTCCATGCCTGTTCGAGGATGGATGCCGCCTTGCGCAGCTTGTCTTCGCGGAACAGCGCCTTCGCGGCGACAATCGCGGCAGGCTCGAAGTCGGCGGCGAGCTTCAGGGCATGCGTGGCGTCGTCGCGTGCTCCCGCCGGATCGTTCTCGAGCTTCTCGGTGGCGCGGGCGGTAAGCAGAACCGCGCGAAGCCGATCCGCCTCAGCCTTTTCGATGACGCGGCCAGCCCTTTGTTGTTCCAGCAGTCGCATCGCATCATCCCAGCGACCCGCCTGGCTGCGATACTCAAGCGTTGCCTGTGCTGCCCAAGGCAGATAGGGCGCGTTGTCCGCGGCCTTTTCCGCATATTGACGCGCCGCCTCATTGGCGCCGAGCCGCTTGGCTTCCAGATACAGTCCGCGCAGCCCGAGCTCGCGGGTCTCGGGATCATTGGTCATCGCCTCGAACTTGGCGCGCGCTTCGTCGTGGCGACCTTCGATCAGCGCCGCCTGCGCCTCAAGGAGGGCGATCAGCGGCTCCTGATCGGCGCGGAGCAATCCTTGCGAACGGGCGGCCATCTTGCGCGCCATCAGCGCATTGCCGGCACCAGCCGCGATCAGGCCAGTCGACAGAGCCTGATAACCGCGGTCGCGCTTGCGGGCACGGAAATAGCGAGTGACGGAGTAGGGCGACGTCCAGAGTGTGCGCAGCAGCCACCACGCGGCCATCACGGCCGCGATGAGCGCGATCAGGGCGCTTGCCGCCACGACCAGCCGGGTCTGGTAAAGCTGCCCTTCCCAGACCAGCGAAAGATCGCCCGGGCGATCTGCCAGCCAGGAAAATCCGCAGCCTAGTGCGAGGACGACGAGGGCAAATATGACGAGCCTGACCATGCCTCAGCCCTCCTTGCCGGCGCTGGAGACCGCGTTGGACAGGGCGCTGCCCACAAGATCCTCGACGCGGATGCGGGCTTCCAGCGATTGCTTGAAAGCGGCGGAGGCCTGTTTTGCCTGAGCAGGCAGATCGGCCCATTCGGACGCGGCGCCCTGCAGGTCGCCGTTCTTCACCTTGTCTTCCATGCGCGCGGCAATTGCCTCGACGCTCTCACCCTCAATATTGCCGACGGGGCGGATCGTTACCAGCGACTTGGCGCTTGCCATCAACCGGTCGGACCAAGTCTGGTCGGGAGCGGCCTGATTGACGGAACCGACGATGGCGGTTGCAACATCCGGGACCTGGCGGATCAGTTCGGCGCGCGAGGGAACGCCGGTTTCGGCGAAGTTGCGCAGATCTGCAACGGCCGGATCGTCAGGAGAGACGCCGGCAAAGGTGTCGAGCTCGGCGACGAACGGTCCGCCGCGATCGATCGCCGCCTTCAAAGCGGCGGCCGCGATGGCCTTGGCGACGGCAACGTCGCGCCGCGGCTCGTTCAGCTTCTTCTCGATTTCGGCCAGGTGTTGCGTGATATCGGCGCCGTCGGCGGCTTTTTGTTCCGTTGTCTGGGAGACCGCGGCCCGTAGCTGGTCGATCTGGCCGGTCAGGTCGGCGATCTTCTGATTGAAAGCATCGACCGCAGCCGTGTCGGCAGCAGCCGGCAGGGTCTTGGCCGTCACTTCCAGCGCAGCAATACGCTGTTCCAGCGCGCCGTTATCTGGCGTGGAGGGGGCAGCGGCGAGATTGGCGACCGATTGCTTGAGCCCGTCGATTTCAGCCGAGAGATTGGAGACATCGGCAGGGGGTGAAGCAGGCGCGGACGAGCCGGGCAGAAACCCGGCATATTGAATGGCTCCGGCGCCGACAAGTGCGATCAGGCCGCCGACAATGCCGGCGGCGATCAGGCCCGATGTGCTGTTGCGCGGGAAGGTGGGCGGTGCTGGCGGTGCCGGCTCGCTCGTTTCGGGTGCGGGTTCGGCTGCAGCCTTTGGCGCTTCGTCAGGCGATGGCTCGTCGGTCAATTCAGGCTGCGCTTGAGGCTCATCCACGGTACCGGGTTTCGGCACATCGGCCGGTTCCTCGGCTTTCGTCTCGGCATCCTTGGCAGAAGCAAATTCCTGCTTATCCAGATCGATAGTGACCGGCTTCTCGGTGCTCTTCGAGTGGCGAGGCGGATTTCCTGGTGCCATGAGACCCTCTTAATTATGCAATGCAACGAAACTAGTCAGTGATGCCAGACAAGGAAAGAGGTTAGACGAAATTTGGGCACGCAGCGCGTTCAAAGGAGCGACAAAAGGCTGCGCTCCTCCGGCATCGCCGCGATGCTCACAGCGCCCCGCAGCGACGCGGGGACCATCTCTGCAACGGATTTGCTGAGGCAGAGAAGACGTATTCCGTCTACCCGATCGGGTCGCATCTGCGGCTCAGCGACACGGAAGAAGTCTTCTGCTGTCTGGCGCGAGAAAAACAGGATCGCATCCGGCCGCTGCTCAAAGATTGTGTCCAGCGCTTGCGGCGCGATCGGTGTCGGCTCCATCCGGTAGCACTCCGCGACGGTAATCCGCAGGCCGATTTCGCTTGCACGCTTCTCGAAGGTCTCCGCTCTCGGCGATCCCGCCAGATAGAGAACGGAGCCCCCTGCTTTTTTCGCAATCGTCTCAGCAAGCTCGGCGCCGCTGCCGCCCGATGCCGTGACGGAGCTAAAGCCGATCGCCCGCGCTTCCTCAGCCGTCGCATCACCGACCGCAAAGAGGGGGCGAGCGAGGTGAACGGCCAGCTCGGCGTCATGGGCTGTGAGCGCCCGGATCGTTTCGGCACTGGTGATCGCGATGCTGCCCTTGGTCGTGCTCAAGCCGCGCAACGCCGCGTTGGCGTCGTGAACCGGATGCGACAGGGGCAGCAGTATCGGTTCGTGTCCTAGCTCGCGAAGACGCTTGGCGGTGCGCTCGCCCGAATGCTGAGGACGGGTCACGAGCACGCGCATTAGGACATCAGCTCCAGTCGTCGAAGAAACTGCTGCCGGCGCGGGCGCGGATCTCCTGCCCTGCGCGGGTGCCCAAAGCGGCCGCATCGCGCCTGTGGCCATCGACGCTGATGGCATGCTGGTTGCGGCCATCAGGTGTGATGATCAAGCCGGAGAAGCGGACCTGGTCGCCTTCGCAGACGGCGTAACCGCCGATCGGCGTGCGGCAGGAGCCGTCCAAGGCGGCAAGGAAGGCCCTTTCACAGGAAACCGCGTCGAAGGTCGTGGCATCGTTGATGGGCGCAAGCAGGCTATCGATGCGGGTGTCGCCGATGCGGCTTTCAATGCAGATGGCGCCCTGTGCCGGTGCAGGCGGAAAGGTTTCAGCAGGGAGGATATCGGTTATCACCTCGACCTTGCCGAGCCGCTTCAAGCCGGCAAGCGCAAGCAGCGTGGCGTCGACCTGGCCTTCTTGCAGCTTTCTAAGCCGCGTATCGACGAGGCCACGAAAGGTGATGACGTTGATGTCTGGACGCATGCGGCGGATAAGCGCCTGACGGCGAAGCGAAGAGGAGCCGACCGTCGCGCCGTGGGGCAGGTCCATCAGTTTTGGCGCAGTGCGTCCGATCACCGCGTCCCGGACATCCTCGCGCGGCAGAAAGGCCGAAAGACAGAGCCCCTCCGGAAGCTGTGTCGGCATGTCCTTGGCGGAATGCACGGCAATGTCGAGGTCGCCGCTCGCAAGTTGCTGCTCCAGCTCTTCGGTGAAAAGTCCCTTGCCGCCGATCTGGGCCAGCGAACGGTCGGTGATGCGATCGCCCTTGGTGCTCAGTACGACGATTTCGAACATTGCTTCGGGCAGTCCATGCGCCGCCATCAGCCTGTCACGTGCCTCGTGAGCCTGGGCAAGCGCCAGCGGGCTGCCTCGAGTACCGATCCGGAAAGGTTTTGTTTGCATCCGCATTGATCCGTTGTTACCGGAGTTCCTCGTAAACAGGTTTAAGATCCATCGCAATCAACGATCAGGTTTCATGGCGCCCTTTCTGCGTATTCTCGGCATCGAAACAAGCTGCGACGAAACCGCCGCGGCTGTGGTCGAGCGAGCCGTCGACGGGCAGCCGACGGTGCGTTCGGACGTCGTCTTGAGCCAGCTCGAGGAGCACAGCGCCTATGGCGGCGTTGTGCCGGAGATTGCGGCCCGCGCCCATGTCGAGGCACTCGATACGCTGATCGACGAAGCCTTGAAACGCGCCAATGTGTCGCTCTCCGATATCGATGCCATCGCGGCAACCTCGGGGCCTGGCCTGATCGGCGGTCTGCTTGTCGGCCTCATGACCGGAAAGGCAATCGCCAAGGCGTCCGGAAAACCGCTCTATGCCGTCAACCATCTCGAAGGGCACGCATTGACGGCGCGGCTGACGGATGGGCTCGCATTTCCCTATCTGATGCTGCTCGTTTCCGGCGGCCATACGCAGCTTATTCTTGTCCGGGGTGTCGGGCAATACGAGCGCTGGGGCACGACGATCGACGACGCCCTCGGCGAAGCTTTCGACAAGACGGCGAAGTTGCTGAGCCTGCCGTATCCAGGCGGACCGGCGGTCGAGCGCGCGGCCAAGAGCGGTGACCCGGACCGCTTCAACTTTCCGCGCCCTCTGGTTGGCGAGGCGAAACTGAATTTCTCGTTTTCCGGCCTGAAGACGGCCGTACGCCAGGCCGCAACCGAAATCGCGCCATTGACGGAGCAGGATGTCGCGGACATCTGTGCCTCATTCCAGAAGGCGATCTCGCGAACGCTGAAGGATCGTATTGGCCGGGGTCTGGAGCGCTTCAAGGCCGAGTTTCCGCAGGTCGACGGCGGACCGGCCCTTGTGGTTGCTGGCGGGGTCGCTGCCAATCTGGAGGTTCGCAGCACCCTGCAGTCGCTTTGCGACAAGCATGGCTTTCGCTTTGTCGCGCCGCCGCTCAGATTGTGCACCGATAACGCCGTGATGATCGCCTGGGCGGGTCTGGAGCGCATGGCGACAGGCGTCGAGCCGGATGATCTCGACGTGCAGCCGCGTTCGCGCTGGCCGCTGGATTCCAACGCCGAAACGCTGCTTGGCTTTGGCAAACGGGGAGCGAAAGCATGAGCGAGAAGATCGCCGTTATCGGAGCTGGTGCTTTTGGAACCGCGCTTGCCGCGGTGATCGCGCTGACCGAGCGCAATGCGGTGACGCTCGTCGGCCGAGATCCTGAGCTGATCGCGGGCTTGCAGGCTGAGCATTTGCATGACGCTGTCTTGCCAGGCATCGCCTTGCCGGAGTCGCTCGCCTTCTCTGCCGAGCCGGCCGCGATCAGCGACGCCGACATCGTCCTCTTCGCGATGCCCTCACAGGCGCAGGCGGATGCGGCAAGACAATACCGCCCCTATCTCCAGAACAATGCGATCGTCGTGACCTGTGCAAAGGGCATTGAGCGGACAACCGGCAATCTGCTGACCGACATGCTGGAGCGCGAAATACCGGGCCACCCTATCGCCGTGCTATCGGGGCCGGGATTTGCCGCCGATATCGCCAAGGGCTTGCCGACTGCCATGGCGATCGCCGCTGCGGATATCGATGTTGCCGAAAGGCTGGCGCATGCGATCTCTGGCCGAACATTCCGGCTTTATGCCTCGTCAGACCGGATCGGCGTCCAGCTCGGCGGAGCGCTGAAGAACGTTCTGGCGATCGCCTGCGGCATTGTCGAAGGCGCCGGTATCGGAGACTCTGCGCGGGCGGCGCTGATTGCGCGCGGGCTTGCCGAGATGTCGCGTTTTGTCGTCGCCAAAGGCGGGCAGGCGGACACGGTGCGCGGGTTGTCCGGCCTTGGCGACCTGGTGCTGACGGCAACCAGCCATCAATCTCGTAACCTGCGCTTCGGCATTGCCCTTGGTCGCGGCGAGACCGTCGATCCCACTCATGGCGAACTCGTAGAGGGCGCCTTTGCGGCGGCTGTTGCGTCGCGCCTTGCGCAGTCGCTCAATGTCAACATGCCGATTACCGATGCCGTATCCGCTATCATCGAAGGCAAGCTCGGAATTGCCGAGGCCATCGATCAGCTCATGACGCGTCCGATTACGACTGAATAGGAGTTCCGATATGCTTTTTGCCCTCCTCTGCAAGGATAAGCCCGATCACCTCAACGTCCGCATGGAGGCGCGGCCCGCCCATGTGGAACATCTCAACAAGCTCAATGCCGAGGGCGTGTTGAAGATGGCTGGCCCGTTTCTCGACGCTGATGGCAAGCCCTGCGGCAGCCTGGTCATCATTCATGCCGATACGATCGAAGCGGCGAAGGCGCTGTCGGACAGCGACCCCTACGCCAAGGCCGGCCTTTTTGAGAGCGTCGACATCAAGCCCTTCAATTGGGTCTTCAACAATCCGGAGGCTTGAGCGTGGCGCATTGGCTCTACAAATCAGAACCCGCTTCCTGGTCGTGGGAGCAGCAGAAGGCGGCCGGCGAGAAGGGCACCGAATGGACCGGTGTCCGCAACTATCTCGCCCGCAACAACATGCGGGCGATGCAGCTTGGCGATAAGGGGTTCTTCTACCACTCCAACGAAGGTCTCGAGATCGTCGGTATCGTCGAGGTCTGCGCTCTGTCTCACCCGGACTCGACAGCAGCCGGCGATGACCGCTGGGACTGCGTCGACATTCGCGCCGTCTGCGATATCCCCAAGCCGGTTTCGCTGAAGGACATCAAGGCCAACGAGAAGTTTGCCAAGATGTCGCTCGTCACTTCCATGCGGCTTTCGGTCCAGCCGGTAACAGACGAAGAGTATCTCGAGATTTGCCGGCTGGGTGGCCTCGACAATCCGCCGCGGTGAGCCGCCGTTGAAAACCGAACCCGAGGTCTTCATCCGCGCGAATACCAGTCCAATGGCGCCGCCGCATGTGCCCGAAATTCGGCTGCATCTGGCGGACGAAGCCCACGAGCTATGGCTAAAGACGGAAGAGGAGCTTGCGGAAATCGGCCTGCCGCCGCCTTTCTGGGCATTCGCCTGGGCGGGCGGCCAAGGGCTGGCACGCTACGTACTCGATCATCCTGATATCGTTGCCGGCAAATGCGTCCTCGACTTTGCCACGGGTTCCGGCCTTGTTGCGATTGCGGCAAAGCTCGCGGGAGCGGCGAAGGTCGTTGCCGCCGACATCGACCCCTGGACCGAAACCGCTGTGTGGCTGAACGCCGAACTGAACAAGGCGGATATCGATTTTATCGGTGCCGATCTGATCGGCCGCAACGTCGAGGCTGACATTCTGCTCGCCGGCGACGTCTTCTACGACGCCGGCTTTGCGGCCGCGATCGTTCCATGGTTCAATATGCTCAGTCGCCAAGGCATCGCCATCTTCGTCGGGGATCCGGGACGCAGCTATCTTCCCAAGGAGAACCTGGAATTCTGCGCAGTCTACGAGGTTCCGGTTACCCGGGCGCTTGAAGACAGCGAGGTGAAGAAAACGACCGTTTGGCGCTTCACGGCCTGATAACGCAGACGCCGGCCTCGTAGGAGCAGCTGCTGCTCTTTGTGGTCACGTTGATCACCTTGGCCATTGGCGCAAGGGTAATGGTTCTTTGCTGGGCACCGACGCTATAGCCGCTCGCTGTGACGTAAGTCCCGCCGCCGGCGTCATACACGTAGGACGATCCCGAATAGGTGCCGCTTACGCCTGTGCCTGTCGGCGACTGAACGAGGACGATGACGTTGCGTCCGCCATAACCGCGATAACCACTATTGCCGCGATACGGGAATGACGCAGGCTTGATTAGGGGCGTCCGACCGAAGCGATGGCCGAACCGTTTGGAACCATCCGAGAATCGGATGCGTCCGTCGTTCCATCCAAAAAAAGGCCGACCGACGATCGTGGGTGCGTGATGCCTGAAGAATCCCTTACCACCGTGGCGAGAGAATGAACCCCTCCCAAAATCGTCCGCCGACATCGGCAGTGCGATCAAAACAGCGGCGACAAGTGAAACGAGCGCGGACATAGACTTCAGCATCGCGCGGATCTCCGAAAATGAAATGCTTAACAAAGCGTTAACTGCAAAATGCGCCAAAAGCCGCCGATTGTCCAGAAGACGTCTGGCCATGCCGTTCGCGCCAAGCGCGGGCCAGGCCGTCAAGCGCAGTTCGCGCCACCCAGAGACGCAAATCGATTAAATTAAATTGGGGGTGCAATTATACTTGTCGTTAGGGGCTTACGTGATTAAACGTCGCCATTGATGCGACGCACACAAAGAAATTTGTCATTCGTGTGATCGCCTTGAATGCTCCCTGATGGAGGAGCGCAGAGAAGACGCCGCGAGGTTCTGATGGCGAATGTGACAAATAACCGGCCCCTGTCGCCGCATTTGCAAATTTACAAACCAATCCCCACCATGGTCATGTCGATCGTTCACCGTATTACCGGTGGCGCGCTTTACGTCGGTACGCTGCTGGTCGCCTGGTGGCTGATCGCCGCCGCGACTGGCCAAGCCTACTATGACTGGGTCAACTGGATCCTCGGAAGCGTCGTCGGCAAGCTCGTGCTGCTTGGCTACACCTGGGCGCTTCTGCACCACATGGTTGGCGGTTTCCGTCACTTCGTCTGGGATCTCGGTTACGGCTTCGACAAGGAAGTCTCGACCAAGATGGCTCAAGCTTCGATCGTCATATCGCTCTGTCTGACCGTGCTGGTCTGGGTGATCGGCTTCCTTATTCGCTTCTGAAGGTTGTTCTCATGGATATGCGCACCCCCCTGGGTAAGGTTCGCGGCCTTGGCTCGGCCAAGGAAGGAACTGATCATTTCTGGCGCCAGCGCGTCACGGCGGTTGCCAACGTGCCGCTTTTTCTCTTCTTCATCATCTTCATGATCATTCACGCCGGCGAGCCTTATGCCGATGTGGTTCACGCCCTGTCCAACCCGCTTGTTGCGGTCGTAATGGGTCTGATGGTCGTTTCCGGCGTCATTCATATGCGGCTCGGCATGCAGGTCATCATCGAGGACTACGTTCATGGCGAATTCGCCAAGATCGCCCTGCTGATGCTGAACACGTTCTTTTCGATCCTGATGGCGGGGCTCTGTCTCTTCGCCATTCTGAAAATTGCATTCGTAGGATAACCGTATCATGGCACCGACTTCACCCGCTCAGAATGGGAAGGCCTACAAATACGTCGATCACTCATACGATGTGATCGTCGTCGGCGCCGGCGGCGCCGGTCTTCGCGCCACGCTTGGCATGGCCGAACAGGGTTTCCGCACCGCCTGCATCACCAAGGTATTCCCGACCCGCTCGCACACGGTCGCTGCCCAGGGCGGCATCGCCGCCTCGCTGCAGAATATGACGCCCGACAGCTGGCAGTGGCACCTCTACGACACCGTCAAGGGCTCCGACTGGCTCGGCGATGTCGACGCCATGCAGTATCTCACCATGGAAGCGCCGAAGGCGGTCTATGAGCTTGAGCATTACGGCGTTCCCTTCTCACGCAACGAGGAAGGCAAGATCTACCAGCGGCCGTTCGGCGGCCACATGCAGAACTTCGGCGAAGGCCCGCCGGTGCAGCGCACCTGCGCCGTTGCCGACCGTACCGGCCACGCGATCCTGCACACGCTCTATGGTCAGTCGCTGCGCAACAACGCCGAGTTCTTCATCGAGTATTTCGCGCTCGACCTGATCATGTCGGATGACGGCAGCCGCTGCACCGGCGTCGTCGCCTGGTGCCTCGATGACGGCACCATTCATCGCTTCGCCGCCAAGATGGTGGTGCTGGCGACCGGCGGTTATGGCCGCGCCTACTTCTCGGCAACCTCTGCCCATACCTGCACCGGCGACGGCGGCGGTATGGTGGCCCGCGCCGGTCTGCCGCTGCAGGACATGGAATTCGTACAGTTCCACCCGACCGGCATTTACGGTTCGGGCTGTCTCATCACCGAGGGCGCGCGCGGCGAAGGCGGCTACCTCGTCAACTCCGAGGGCGAGCGCTTTATGGAACGCTATGCCCCTTCGGCGAAGGACCTTGCCTCGCGCGACGTCGTTTCGCGCTGCATGACGCTTGAGATCCGCGAAGGTCGCGGCGTCGGCAAGAACAAGGACCACATCTTCCTGCATCTCGACCATCTCGATCCGGCCGTTCTGCACGAGCGCCTGCCGGGCATTTCCGAGAGCGCCAAGATCTTCGCCGGCGTCGACGTGACGCGCGAGCCGATCCCGGTCCTGCCGACTGTCCACTACAACATGGGCGGTATTCCGACGAACTACTGGGGCGAAGTGCTGAATGCCGACAGCTCCAATCCGGAGCGCATCATCCCCGGCCTGATGGCCGTGGGCGAAGCCGGTTGCGCCTCGGTGCACGGCGCCAATCGTCTCGGCTCCAACTCGCTGATCGACCTCGTGGTCTTCGGCCGCGCCGCTGCGATCCGCGCCGGCGAGGTCATCGATCGCAGCGCGCCGATCCCGCATCTCAACGTCGCCGCCTGCGACAAGATCATGGATCGCTTCGACAGCCTGCGCAATGCCAGCGGCGGCACGCCGACGGCGGTGCTGCGCGAGAAGATGCAGCGCGCCATGCAGGAAGACGCCGCCGTGTTCCGTACGCAGGAATCGCTGGAGTCGGGCTGCAAGCGCATCTCGGCCATCTGGCAGGAAATGCGCGACATCAAGGTCACCGACCGTTCGATGATCTGGAACTCCGACCTCGTGGAAACCCTCGAGCTGCAGAACCTGATGGCCAACGCCATCACGACGATCTACGGCGCCGAGGCTCGCAAGGAGAGCCGTGGTTCGCACGCACGCGAAGACTACACGGAAGGCGCTTTTGCCGGCCGTGACGACGTCAACTGGCGCAAGCACACACTTGCCTGGGTCAACGAGTCAGGCGACGTCAAGCTCGACTACCGCCCGGTTCACACCGAGCTCATCGCAGAGGGCATCGATCCCAAGAAGATCGCGCCCAAGGCTCGCGTGTACTAAAAGGAACCGGACATGGTTGAACTCGCTCTTCCCAAGAACTCCCAGATCCGCGAAGGCAAGGTATGGCCGAAGCCAGCGGGCGCGAAGAACACTCGCGAATTCCGCGTCTACCGCTGGAGCCCGGATGACGGACGGAACCCGTCGATCGACACCTTCTATATCGATGTCGACGATTGCGGTCCGATGGTGCTCGACGGTCTGCTCTACATCAAGAACAAAATCGACCCGACGCTGACGCTGCGCCGTTCCTGTCGTGAGGGCATCTGCGGCTCCTGCGCGATGAACATCGACGGCACGAATACGCTCGCCTGCACCAAGGGTCTCGACGACATCAAGGGCGCGGTGAAGATCTATCCGCTGCCGCATCTGCCTGTCGTCAAGGACCTGGTCCCGGATCTCACCAACTTCTATGCCCAGCACCGCTCGATCGAGCCATGGCTGAAGACGGTTTCGCCGACGCCGGCCAAGGAATGGAAGCAGAGCCATGAGGACCGCCAGAAGCTCGACGGCCTCTACGAGTGCATTCTCTGCGCTTGCTGCTCGACTTCCTGTCCGAGCTACTGGTGGAACGGCGACCGCTACCTCGGTCCGGCCGTTCTCCTGCAGGCTTACCGCTGGCTGATCGACAGCCGCGACGAAGCGACCGGCGAGCGTCTCGACAATCTCGAGGATCCGTTCCGTCTCTATCGCTGCCACACGATCATGAACTGCGCGCAGACCTGCCCGAAGGGCCTGAACCCCGCCAAGGCAATCGCCGAAATCAAGAAGATGATGGTCGAGCGTCGTGTTTGATCAATCCAGCAAAAGGGCCGCGGATGCGGCCCTTTTCTTTATCCGCTCGCGAAGCCTTAATCTGTCCGGGATTGCGCCAAATTTGTCTCGGCGTTACGGCGTTGCTCCCACATCGACACAATTTCTCCTCGCGCTGGCTTGATTCAGTACAGCCTTTCAAGATAATTCCGCCGTGATTGCGCGGCAACTTCAGGGCAATACTGGAAAAATCAGGAGTATGATGATGCAGTTCAGACATATGGCGACAGGTCTCGTGGTTATTCTGTCGTTAGCTGGCTGCCAGCGCACCGCCTATGACAATGCAAGCTTTAGCCAGCCGGCGCCGCTGACGGCCCAGCCGGTTCCTTCGGTTCAGGGCGGACAGCTTCCGCCGCCTTCCGGTGCTTCCCAATTCCCGGCCGCTCCAACGGCCACGGCGCCAGTCGCCGGCGGCCAGCCCGGCGCGATGGCTGCGAATGCGATGGATGTCACGAAGGAATCGATGGTCGGCAGCTGGCGCGTCAACGGCTCCTGCGACATGTTCCTGACGCTCACCAATCTCGGCAGCGGCTCGCGTGGCGGTACGCGCGGCTGCGTCGGCGAACTGACGGCGATGGGCTCCTGGGAAGTTTCAGGCAAGCAGGTTATCCTGAAGGACCGCAGCGGCAACGAGATCGGCAGCGTCTACAAGACCGCCGACAACGCTTTCAGCGGCCAGACCAATACCGGTCAGCCGATCAGCCTCAGCCGTTAAAAGATCCGGCGGCGAAGGCCGCCGATCCTGCATAGGCGGACCTCCTTTATGCAACCCATGCCAGACTACACCCTGAGCGTCAGTGAACAATTGAAGTCGCTGACGGCTTCGGGCGCGCTTCAAATCGATTCAGCCCAGATGCACGTGGCGAAATGCCTGGATCGGGTACTGTCGGGGTTGAAGCAGCGGCGGCCGGCGGCAAAGGCAAGCGCTCTCGGCTGGTTGTTCGCCAACAAGAAGAAGCCGGCGGAAGCAGTCAAGGGACTCTACATTCATGGCAGCGTCGGCCGCGGCAAGACGATGCTGATGGATATGTTCTTCGGCATGGCGCCTTGCGCGAAGAAGCGGCGCGCGCACTTCCACGAATTCATGGCCGACGTGCACAACCGCATCGCGGCACACCGGCTGAAGCTCAAGCAGGGCGAGACCAAGCAGGCCGATCCCATTCCGGTCGTTGCTGCTGCCCTCTATGACGAAGCCGAACTGCTGTGCTTCGATGAGTTTACCGTGACTGACATCGCCGACGCGATGATCCTGTCGCGGCTGTTTTCCGAACTTTTCCGGCGCGGGTGCCTGCTGGTCGCGACCTCCAATGTCGAGCCCAACAACCTCTACAAGGACGGCCTCAATCGGAGCTTGTTCCTGCCCTTCGTCGATCTCCTGAAGCAGAACGTCGAGATCGTGACACTGGACTCGCCGACTGACTACCGGATGGAGAAGCTCGACAGCCAGCCGGTCTATCTGACGCCGATCGATAACCGGACCGACATGGCCATGGATGCATCCTGGATGCAGGCGCTTCACGGCCGAAAGGCGCAGCCGCTGGAGATTCCGATGAAGGGGCGGTCGATCCACGTGCCGCTGGCAGTTGATCGGCTGGCGCGGTTTTCGTTCGCTGATCTCTGTGAAAAGCCGTTGGGTGCCGCGGACTTTCTGGCCATTGCCGAACGTTTCGACGCCATCTTCATCGATCACGTGCCGCTGCTGGGGCCAGACAAGCGAAACCAGATCAAGCGCTTCATCATCCTGATCGATACACTTTACGATCATGCGGTACGGCTCTATGTCTCCGCTGCGGCGATGCCTGAAAACTTGCTGACACAGGCGCGTGGTACCGAAGGCTTCGAATTCGATCGTACTGTCTCGCGACTTTTCGAAATGCGCAGTTTGGAATATCTTGCATTGCATCACGAGCGGCGGGCCGCGGAGTAACGTTCTGGCGACAAATAATCTTACGTTTACGTAAGAATTTTATGATCTAAACGATTGAAATTCCTTGCTCAAAAATAATCATTTGCCATTTTTTGGCTTTGGAGCTATGCGATTGCGGCATTGGGCGATGCCCCTCCGCGCGTCGCCTGACGAATTTTGATCGCAAAGGAAACAGCGAAATGGCGCGTAACAAGATCGCACTCATTGGTTCTGGCATGATTGGTGGCACGCTGGCGCATCTCGCCGGCCTGAAGGAACTGGGTGACATCGTTCTCTTCGATATCGCCGACGGCATTCCTCAGGGTAAGGGCCTCGACATCGCTCAGTCCTCTCCGGTCGAGGGCTTCGACGCCAACCTGACGGGCGCCAGCGACTATTCGGCGATCGAGGGTGCTGATGTCTGCATCGTCACCGCCGGTGTGCCGCGCAAGCCGGGCATGAGCCGCGACGACCTTCTCGGCATCAACCTCAAGGTCATGGAACAGGTCGGCGCCGGCATCAAGAAGTATGCCCCGAACGCTTTCGTCATCTGCATCACCAATCCGCTCGACGCGATGGTCTGGGCGCTGCAGAAGTTCTCCGGCCTTCCGGCCAATAAGGTCGTCGGTATGGCCGGCGTTCTCGACTCGTCGCGCTTCCGCCTGTTCCTGTCCCAGGAATTCAACGTTTCCGTACAGGACGTCACGGCATTCGTTCTCGGCGGCCATGGCGACACGATGGTGCCGCTCGCCCGCTATTCGACGGTTGGCGGTATTCCGCTGACGGATCTCGTCACGATGGGTTGGGTCACCAAGGAACGCCTCGAAGAAATCATCCAGCGTACCCGTGACGGGGGTGCCGAAATCGTCGGCCTGCTGAAGACCGGCTCGGCCTACTATGCGCCGGCTGCTTCCGCGATCGAAATGGCCGAGTCCTACCTCAAGGACAAGAAGCGCGTCCTGCCTTGCGCAGCACAGCTGACTGGCCAGTACGGCGTCAAGGACATGTATGTCGGCGTTCCCACTGTTATCGGTGCCGGCGGCGTCGAGCGCGTCATCGAGATCGACCTCAACAAGGCCGAAAAGGAAGCCTTCGACAAGTCGGTCGCTGCTGTCGCCGGTCTTTGCGAAGCCTGCATCAACATTGCGCCTGCGCTGAAGTAATCAGACCGCGCGCTGACGCAATCCAACAGGAATAGATCCATGAATATTCATGAATATCAGGCCAAGGCTCTGCTGAAGGGCTATGGCGCGCCGGTCGCAAAAGGTGTGGCGATCCTCAAGGTCGAGGAAGCCGAAGCTGCCGCCAAGTCGCTTCCGGGCCCGCTTTATGTGGTCAAGAGCCAGATCCATGCCGGCGGCCGCGGCAAGGGCAAGTTCAAGGAACTCGGCGCCGACGCCAAGGGCGGTGTTCGTCTCGCCAAGTCGATCGACGAAGTCGTTGCTCACGCCAAGGAAATGCTCGGCAACACGCTGGTAACGGCGCAGACGGGCGAAGCTGGCAAGCAGGTCAACCGCCTCTACATCGAAGACGGCGCCGATATTGCCCGCGAACTCTATTGCTCGCTGCTGGTCGACCGCTCGGTTGGCCGCGTTGCCTTCGTCGTCTCGACCGAAGGCGGCATGGACATCGAGGCTGTCGCTCACGATACGCCCGAGAAGATCCACACGATCGCTATCGATCCGGAAGCCGGCGTCACCGCGGCTGACGTTGCTGCGATCTCCAAGGCTCTCGAACTGACCGGCGCCGCCGCCGAAGACGCCAAGTCGCTGTTTCCGGCGCTCTACAAGGCATTCGGCGAGAAGGACATGGCTCTCCTCGAGGTCAACCCGCTGATCGTCATGAAGGATGGCCACCTGCGCGTTCTCGACGCCAAGATGTCATTCGACGGCAATGCGCTGTTCCGCCACGACGACGTCAAGGCGCTGCGCGACGAGACCGAGGAAGACGCCAAGGAAATCGAGGCCTCGAAGTGGGATCTCGCCTACGTAGCCCTCGACGGCAACATTGGCTGCATGGTCAACGGCGCCGGTCTCGCCATGGCGACGATGGACATCATCAAGCTCTACGGCAAGGAGCCGGCAAACTTCTGCGACGTCGGCGGTGGCGCCGGCAAGGAGAAGGTCGCTGCAGCCTTCAAGATCATTACGGCTGACCCGAAGGTCGAGGGCATCCTCGTCAACATCTTCGGCGGCATCATGCGTTGCGACGTCATCGCCGAAGGCGTTGTCGCAGCTGTGCAGGAAGTCGGTCTGAAGGTTCCGCTCGTCGTTCGCCTCGAAGGCACCAACGTCGAACTCGGCAAGAAAATCCTCAACGAGTCGGGTCTGGCGATTACGGCTGCCGACGATCTCGACGACGCGGCGAAGAAGATCGTCGCGGCGATCAAGGCCTAATCCGGAAGGACCGAAAGAATGTCTATTCTCGTCAACAAAGACACCAAGGTTCTCGTTCAGGGCCTGACCGGCAAGACCGGTACCTTCCACACCGAACAGGCGCTGGCTTACTACGGTACCAAGATGGTCGGCGGTATTCACCCGAAGAAGGGTGGCGAAACCTGGTCGTCGGGCGTCGACGGTACCTCGCTGCCGATCTTCGCAAGCGTTGCCGAAGCCAAGGAACGGACCGGCGCCGATGCGACCGTGATCTACGTCCCGCCGGCCGGTGCTGCTGATGCGATCATCGAGGCGATCGAGGCCGAAATCCCGTTCATCACCTGCATCACCGAGGGCATCCCGGTCATGGATATGGTGCGCGTCAAGGCCAAGCTCGACAAGTCGAAGTCACGCCTGCTCGGACCGAACTGCCCGGGCATCCTGACGCCGGAAGAGTGCAAGATCGGCATCATGCCGGGCTCGATCTTCCGCAAGGGTTCGGTCGGCATCGTTTCCCGTTCAGGCACGCTGACCTACGAAGCGGTGTTCCAGACATCCAACGAAGGCCTCGGCCAGACGACGGCTGTCGGTATCGGCGGCGACCCGGTCAAGGGCACCGAGTTCATCGACGTGCTGGAAATGTTCCTGGCCGATGAAGCCACGACCTCGATCATCATGATCGGCGAAATCGGCGGCTCGGCTGAAGAAGACGCGGCCCAGTTCCTGATCGACGAAGCCAAGAAGGGCCGCAAGAAGCCGATGGCCGGATTCATCGCGGGCCGTACGGCTCCGAAGGGCCGCACCATGGGTCATGCCGGTGCTGTCGTTTCCGGCGGCAAGGGCGACGCGGAATCGAAGATCGCGGCCATGGAATCGGCTGGCATCAAGGTTTCGCCTTCGCCGGCGCGCCTCGGCAAGACGCTGGTTGAAGTCCTCAAGGGCTAATCCAATCTATAACCCGGGCAACGGTTTTCGCCGCTCGCCCGGGTCTCGACTTTGAAATGGAATGAGCCGCGGACAGGCGGCTATCGACAGATGCGGCAAGCCGGTCGAGTATCCGGCGGAATCACAAGTCAGGAGGCGGACGAAAGCGTCCGCGTGCAACCATGGCACGGCAAGAAGCCAACGAGCAGTTTCAGATTACCTCGTTCCTGGATGGCGCCAATGCTGCCTATATCGAGCAGCTCTATGCGCGCTATGAAGAAGACCCGAGCTCGGTCAACGAGGAATGGCGGTCCTTCTTCAAGGCTCTGGAAGACAATCCGGAAGATGTGAAAAAGGCGGCCAAGGGTGCATCCTGGCGCAAGACGAACTGGCCCCTGCAGCCGAAGAGCGATCTAGTTTCGGCGCTCGACGGCGATTGGGGCACTGTTGAAAAGATCATCGAGACCAAGGTCAAGGGCAAGGCGGAAGCATCAGGCAAGCCGACCGAAGGTGCCGACATCCTGCAGGCGACCCGCGACTCCGTCCGCGCCATCATGATGATCCGCGCCTATCGCATGCGCGGCCACCTGCATGCCAAGCTCGATCCGCTCGGGATCGCAGCACCCGTCGAAGACTACAAGGAACTGTCGCCCGAAGCTTACGGTTTCACGCAGGCCGACTATTCCCGCAAGATCTTCATCGACAACGTTCTCGGCCTTGAATACGCCACCCTTCCCGAGATGATCGAGATCCTCGAGCGCACCTACTGCTCGACCCTCGGCGTCGAATTCATGCATATTTCCAATCCGGAAGAAAAAGCCTGGATCCAGGAGCGCATCGAAGGTCCGGACAAGGGCGTTGCCTTCACCCCGGAAGGCAAGAAGGCGATCCTTGCCAAGCTGGTCGAGGCCGAAGGCTACGAGCAGTTCCTAGACGTGAAGTTCAAGGGCACCAAGCGCTTTGGTCTCGATGGTGGCGAATCGCTCATCCCGGCGCTGGAGCAGATCCTGAAGCGCGGCGGCCACCTCGGCCTTCGTGAAGCCGTATTCGGTATGGCCCATCGCGGTCGTCTGAATGTGCTTTCGCAAGTCATGGGCAAGCCGCATCGCGCGATTTTCCACGAATTCAAGGGCGGTTCCTACGCGCCTGACGAAGTCGAAGGTTCCGGCGACGTCAAGTACCACCTCGGCGCCTCCTCCGACCGCGAGTTCGACGGCAACAAGGTCCACGTCTCGCTGACGGCCAATCCGTCGCACCTTGAAATCGTTGACCCCGTCGTCATGGGCAAGGCTCGCGCCAAGCAGGACATGGGCGCCACCGTCTGGGACGGCGATACCATTCCGCTGTCGGAGCGCGCCAAGGTTCTGCCGCTGCTGATCCACGGCGACGCGGCGTTTGCCGGCCAGGGCGTGATTGCCGAAATCCTCGGCCTGTCGGGCCTGCGCGGTCACCGCGTTGCCGGCACGATGCACGTCATCATCAACAACCAGATCGGCTTCACCACCAACCCGGCCTTCTCGCGTTCGTCGCCCTATCCGTCCGACGTCGCCAAGATGATCGAAGCGCCGATCTTCCACGTCAACGGCGACGATCCGGAAGCAGTTGTCTATGCTGCCAAGATCGCCATGGAATTCCGCATGAAGTTCCACAAGCCCGTTGTGGTCGACATGTTCTGCTATCGTCGCTACGGCCACAATGAAGGCGATGAGCCGTCCTTCACTCAGCCGAAGATGTACAAGGTCATCCGCGCCCACAAGACGGTGCTGCAGATCTATGCGGATCGCCTCGTTGCCGAAGGCCTGCTGACCGATGGCGACGTCGAGAAGATGAAGGCTGACTGGCGCGCGCATCTCGAGCAGGAGTTCGACGCCGGGCAGAGCTACAAGCCGAACAAGGCCGATTGGCTGGATGGCGAGTGGTCGGGCCTGCGCACGGCTGACAACGCCGACGAACAGCGCCGCGGCAAGACCGCCGTTCCGATGAAGACGCTCAAGGATATCGGCCGCAAGCTTTCGGAAATTCCGCAAGGCTTCCATGCACACCGCACGATCCAGCGCTTCATGGAAAACCGCGCCAACATGATCCAGACGGGCGAGAATCTCGACTGGGCGATGGCCGAGGCGCTTGCCTTCGGTTCGCTTGTTGTCGAAGGCCACAAGATCCGCCTTTCCGGTCAGGATTGCGAGCGCGGTACCTTCTCGCAGCGTCATTCGGTTCTCTACGATCAGGAGACGGAAGAGCGCTACATCCCGCTGGCGAACCTGTCGTCCAACCAGGCTCGCTACGAAGTCATCAACTCGATGCTTTCGGAAGAAGCGGTGCTCGGCTTCGAATACGGCTATTCGCTGGCTCGCCCGAATGCGCTGACCCTTTGGGAAGCCCAGTTCGGTGACTTCGCCAACGGTGCGCAGGTCGTCTTCGACCAGTTCGTCTCCTCGGGCGAACGCAAGTGGCTGCGCATGTCGGGTCTCGTCTGCCTGCTGCCGCATGGCTACGAAGGCCAGGGTCCGGAGCACTCCTCGGCCCGCCTCGAGCGCTTCCTGCAGCTTTGCGCCGAGGACAACATGCAGGTTGCCAACGTCACGACGCCGGCGAACTACTTCCACATCCTGCGCCGTCAGCTGAAGCGCGACTTCCGCAAGCCGCTCGTGCTGATGACGCCGAAGTCCCTGCTGCGTCACAAGCGGGCTGTTTCCAGCCTTGCCGAACTCGCTGGCGAGTCTTCCTTCCATCGCCTCCTCTGGGACGATGCGGAGGTCATCAAGGACGGCCCGATCAAACTGCAGAAGGATGCGAAGATCCGCCGCGTGGTCATGTGCACCGGCAAGGTCTACTACGACCTTCTGGAAGAGCGCGAAAAGCGCGGCATCGACGACATCTACCTGCTGCGCGTCGAACAGCTCTATCCGTTCCCGGCAAAGGCGCTCATCAACGAGCTTTCCCGCTTCCGGAACGCCGAGATGGTCTGGTGCCAGGAAGAGCCGAAGAACATGGGCGCATGGTCGTTCATCGACCCGTATCTGGAGTGGGTGCTCGCCCACATCGATGCGAAGTACCAGCGCGTCCGTTACACCGGCCGTCCGGCTGCCGCTTCGCCGGCAACGGGTCTGATGTCCAAGCATCTGTCGCAGCTCGCCGCATTCCTCGAGGATGCGCTGGGCGGTTAAGGGATCGGGGCGATGGCATATTTCTTCTTCAGACTTGTGCCGCCTCGCCCCCGTTTCCCCTACGACGCGACCGGGGAGGAAATGGCCGCGATGAAGCGCCATGCCGCCTACTGGCACCAGAACGCGGAACAGGGATCGGCGATCGCCGTCGGTCCCGTCTTCGAAGGTGAAGGAGGCTGGGGCATGGCAGTCGTCTCGGTGGAGGATCAGCAGGCAGCGCAAGCGCTTGCCGATGCCGATCCGATCATCCAGTCCGGTTACGGTTTTCGCTTCGACATATTGCCAATGCCCTCGATCATTCTCCGGCCGTCAGGAGCCGGAAACGAATAAACGAACACAAGCAAATCAGGATTTGAACAATGGCCACAGAAATCCGCGTTCCAACTCTCGGTGAATCCGTCAGCGAGGCAACCGTCGGTACCTGGTTCAAGAAGGTCGGCGATGCCATCAAGGCCGACGAACCGATTCTCGAGCTTGAAACCGACAAGGTGACCATCGAAGTGCCCGCACCGGCTTCCGGTACGCTGTCCGAGATTGTCGCCCAGGCTGGCGAAACCGTCGGTCTCGGCGCGCTGCTCGGCCAGATCGCCGCAGGCGCTGGTGCCGCCGCCGCCCCGGCTGCTGCTGCTCCCGCCGCCGCCCCGGCAAAGGTAGCCGAACCGGCTGTCGCTGCCGCCGCTGCTCCGGCAGCTGCTGCTTCCGCGATGCCGCCGGCACCGGCTGCCGCCAAGATGCTCGCCGAAAACAACCTGTCGGCCGATCAGATCGACGGCAGCGGCAAGCGTGGCCAGGTTCTGAAGGGCGACGTGATCGCTGCTGTTGCCAAGGGCATCTCCGCCCCGGCTGCCGCTGCCGCTCCTGCCGTTCCGGCTGCCGCCCGCGGCCCGTCGACTGTCGAGGATGCGGCTCGCGAAGAGCGCGTGAAGATGACGCGCCTGCGCCAGACGATCGCCAAGCGCCTGAAGGACGCACAGAACACGGCTGCCATGCTGACCACCTACAACGAGGTGGACATGAAGGCTGTCATGGACCTGCGCGCCAAGTACAAGGACGTCTTCGAAAAGAAGCATGGCGTGAAGCTCGGCTTCATGGGCTTCTTCACCAAGGCTATCACCCACGCGCTGAAGGAACTTCCGGCTGTTAACGCCGAGATCGACGGCACCGACATCATCTACAAGAACTTCTGCCACATCGGCATGGCCGTCGGCACGGACAAGGGCCTCGTCGTCCCTGTCATCCGCGACGCGGACCAGATGTCGATCGCTGAAGTCGAAAAGGAACTGGCGCGTCTCGCAAAGGCTGCGCGCGATGGCTCGCTCTCGATGGCCGACATGCAGGGCGGCACCTTCACGATCACCAATGGCGGCGTTTACGGCTCGCTGATGTCCTCGCCGATCCTGAACGCGCCGCAGTCCGGCATCCTCGGCATGCATAAGATCCAGGACCGTCCGGTCGTCGTTGGCGGCCAGATCGTCATCCGTCCGATGATGTATCTCGCGCTCTCCTACGACCACCGTATCGTCGACGGCAAGGAAGCCGTGACCTTCCTCGTCCGCGTCAAGGAAAGCCTGGAAGATCCGGAGCGCCTGGTTCTCGATCTCTAAGCATTCGACTGGGCCGCGTGAGCGGCCCTTTCCACCTCAGCGGGGCGCGTAATGTCGCTGGCAATCTCCACAGGGCGTATGACCGGGATGCCTCCCTTTGCCAAGGGTAGGGTCTGGGCGTCGCTCGCGTTTTTGCTGGCGCTGCCTGCGACTGCTTTTGGTGCTCCCGATTGCACGCAGGCAAGTGCCGTCTATGCCGACCGCGACGGCGCCTACGAGCTTCGCTTTACGCCGATCAATTCGGAAGCAGCCGCTGCCAGAAACCGGTTCACGCTAAAGGTTCTCAAAACTTCGATCGAGCTGGACGGCTATGTGATGCCGTCCGACGATCCGGAACGCGCCGTCGGTATCCTGATGTTCAACTGCCCTGGCGGCGACGTGACGGGCGCCGATCTGGATGCCTGCACGATCTGGCGGGGCACGGTCTATAGCGTAAACGCCAAGGGCGAAATCGACAATCTGCAGTCCGAAGCCGCGGCAGCCACCGAGAATATCTTTCTGCCGGGTCTCGGCCCGGCGATCCGCCAATCGCAGATATGGGGCAACGACAAGGCGACGGTTGCGCCGTGGGATGTCCTGGCATTCGAGGAGTGCGCGAAATGACACAACGACCCGTCCTTCTCGTTACCGGCGGGAGCCGAGGCATCGGTGCGGCGGTCTGCCGTCTCGCTGCCCGCCAGGGCTGGGACGTCGCCGTGAACTACGCCGCGAACCGCGCCGCTGCCGATGCTATCGTCTCCGAGGTCAAGGCAGAGGGTGGCGACGCCATCGCCATCAAGGGCGATGTCGGCAGCGCGCAGGATATCGTTTCGATGTTTCAGGCCGTCGACAGGCATTTCGGACGGCTGGACGGGCTGGTCAACAATGCCGGCATCGTCGATGCCAAGCAGCGCGTCGACGAGATGAGCGTCGAGCGGCTTGAACGGATGATGCGTGTCAACGTGACCGGTTCGATCCTCTGCGCGGCCGAGGCCGTTCGCCGCATGTCGTCGAACCACGGCGGCAAGGGCGGGGCGATCGTCAACATTTCGTCAATGGCAGCGGTGCTGGGCTCGGCCTCGCAGTATGTCGACTACGCTGCCTCGAAGGCCGCGATCGATACGTTCACCGTGGGCCTGTCCCGCGAGGTGGCGAATGAGGGCGTGCGTGTGAACGCTATCCGTCCCGGCGTCATTGATACCGACATTCATGCATCCGGCGGCCTGCCGAACCGCGCACGCGACCTCGCACCGAGCATTCCGATGCAGCGGCCCGGCACGGCAGAGGAGATAGCCGATGCGGTCCTCTACCTTCTCTCGCCGACGGCTTCCTATATAACGGGCGCCATACTCAACGTCAGCGGCGGCCGTTAGGGCACGGAGACCATATCGCCATGCAATACTTCTTCGAATTTCTCGGCCTCATGGCCGTCTTTTCGATCTTCATCGTCGTACCGGGCGCCGACTTTGCGGTCATCCTGCGCCAGAGCATCGTGCACGGGCGCCGTGCCGCCATGATGACCGGCCTCGGCATGGGCTTCTCGCTGCTCTTTCACATCAGCTACACGATCCTCGGCCTTGGCCTGATCGTCTCCAAATCGCTGATGCTGTTTGCCATGATCAAATGGGCCGGCGTCGCCTATCTCGTCTACCTCGGCATCAAGTCCTTCCGCGAGCCGGGCTTCAACGTGAATGAGATCGAGGTGACGGACGAAGACCGCGCGCCGATCTCGGCGCTGAAATGCCTCGGCATGGGCTTCATCACCAACGCGCTCAATCCGAAGCCGGTCCTGTTCTTCCTGTCCCTCTTCTCGACGCTGGTGCATCACGATACCCCGGCGCTGATCCAGTTCAGCTACGGCATCGGAATGGCCACCGCACTCGTCGCCTGGTTCGCCGGCGTCTCCACTTTCTTCACCGTAAAGCCCATTCGCGACCGCTTCATCGCAAGCGGCAGATGGTTCAACCGTATCACCGGCGCCGCACTGGTCGGCTTCGGTTTCCGCCTCGCGCTCGCCCGCGCGGCTGACTAAGCAAATAACGAAAAGGAAAAGAAACAATGTCCTACGATGTGATCGTTATCGGAACCGGCCCTGGCGGCTACGTCGCTGCCATCAAGGCAGCCCAGCTCGGCCTCAAGGTCGCTGTCGTTGAAAAGCGCGCAACGTTCGGCGGCACGTGCCTGAACGTCGGCTGCATCCCGTCCAAGGCGCTGCTGCATGCCTCCGAAATGTTCCATCAGGCTGGCCACGGCATGGACGCGCTCGGCATCGAGGTCGCTGCTCCGAAGCTGAACCTCGGAAAGATGCTGGCGCACAAGGATGCGACGGTAAAGGCCAACGTCGATGGCGTTGCCTTCCTCTTCAAGAAGAACAAGATCGATGCATTCCAGGGGACCGGCAAGATCGTATCGGCTGGCAAGGTTTCCGTGACTGCCGAAGACGGCAAGGTCCAGGAAATCGAAGGCAAGAACATTGTCATCGCGACCGGCTCCGACGTGGCAGGCATTCCGGGCGTGAAGGTCGATCTCGACGAGAAGGTGATCATTTCCTCAACGGGCGCGATCGCGCTTGAGAAGGTGCCGGAAACGATGATCGTCGTCGGTGGTGGCGTCATCGGTCTCGAGCTCGGTTCCGTCTGGTTGCGCCTCGGCGCCAAGGTCACCGTCGTCGAATATCTCGACACGATTCTCGGCGGCATGGATGGCGAAGTCTCCAAACAGTTCCAGCGCATGCTCGCCAAGCAGGGTGTCACCATCAACCTTAGCTCCAAGGTGACGGGCGTTGAGAAGGGCGGCAAGGGTGCCAAGGTTACCTTCGAGCCGGTCAAGGGTGGCGATGCACAGACGCTCGACGCCGAAGTCGTTCTGATCGCGACTGGCCGCACGCCATACATAGCCGGCCTCGGTCTGGAAGAAGCAGGCGTTAAGCTCGACAATCGTGGCCGCGTCGAGATCGACGGACACTTCCGTACCAACGTGCCTGGTATCTACGCGATCGGCGACGTGGTGAAGGGTCCGATGCTGGCTCACAAGGCTGAAGACGAAGGCGTGGCGCTCGCCGAAATCCTCGCCGGTCAACATGGCCATGTGAATTATGACGTCATCCCGAGCGTCGTCTACACGCAGCCGGAAGTCGCCTCCGTTGGCAAGACCGAGGAAGAGCTGAAGGCGGCAGGCATCGCCTACAAGGTCGGCAAGTTCCCCTTCACCGCGAACGGCCGAGCCCGCGCGATGCTGGCGACCGACGGTTTCGTGAAGATCCTCTCCGACAAGGAAACGGACCGCGTCCTCGGCGGCCATATCGTCGGCTTCGGCGCCGGCGAGATGATCCACGAGATCGCCGTTCTGATGGAGTTTGGTGGTTCCGCGGAAGATCTCGGCCGCACCTGCCACGCGCACCCGACCATGTCGGAAGCGGTTAAGGAAGCGGCTCTCGCCGCCTTCTTCAAGCCGATCCATATGTAATATTAAATTTTCGCAATATGGGATGGGCCGCTTGCTTCACAGCAGGCGGCCCATTTACCTTAGAACGGTTCTAATTGCTGTTTTGAGGATAGATACATGCCTACTGATTCTCGTGATGCATATAGCCTCCCACAGCGATTGCTGCATTGGGTCATGGCGCTCATGATCTTTTTCAACCTGCTCTTTCCGGATGGTATGAACGCTTGGAACCGGACGGTTCGTCATGGTGGCATCCCCTCGGCAGATCAGATCGCGTCTGCCAATGTGCATGCCTATGTCGGCATCGGCATTCTCGTTCTGGCAATCTTTCGCGTTTGCCTGCGCCTTATTCAGGGCGCGCCCGCTGAACCGGCGGCGGAGCCGAAGATATTCCGGATTGGCGCCAAGGTCGCGCATGCAGCGCTGTATCTGCTCATCTTCCTCCTGCCGCTGACCGGCATGATGGCTTACTATCTAGGGATCGATTTTTCCGGCGAGCTTCATGGCGGTATCCTCAAGGCAATCCTCTGGGCTTTGATCGCGGCGCATGTTGCCGGCGCGCTGGCCCACCAGTTCTACTGGAAGACCAATGTTCTCAGGCGCATGACCGTCGGGAGCTAGTTGACGGCCGTCACCGTGAAGCCCTGCTTGCGCAGCAGTTCGATGACGCCGCCTTCGCCGGGAAGATGGAGCGCGCCGACGGCCATGAAGACGTTGCCATTGGCAAGGATCGGGGCTGCTCGCTCGGCCATCACCTTGTTGCGGTCGAGAATGATGCGCTGTTCGAAGGCGGCATAGTCGCCGTCCTCATCCTCGCCGTCGGGCGAGACTGTCTTCAGCATCGGAATGGTCATGCCGATATCGCCGGAGAGGTAGAGATCGGTCATGGTTTCCACCACGTCGTTCATCTTGGAACCCAAGGCCAGCGTCTCGATCAGCGACTTCATGTGGAATTCGGTCGGCAGCTCGGCCATTGCCTGCAGCTGCTCGGCAAGCGTTTCCAGGCCCTTGACCTGCTTGCCCCCAGCAACGGCATCTGCGGCAATCTTCTGATCGAGGAACTGTACGCCCTTCGCCTTGCGGGCCATTTCGCAGCCGGGCAGGGCAACAACGCTTGATATCATCCAGGGGCGCATGCGCGAGACCGCGGCAAGTGGGATGCCGCGCTGCTTCAGGCCTTCCTCCAGACGAACGTAGTCGTCGTGAGACAGAAGCTGTTCAATCGTCGTCCCGTCCGTGAACATCATCAGTTCAGGCTTCATCAGCAGAGCGGCGGAAGCCTTCTTCTCGTCGAGGATCTCGTCGGATTCAATGACGATCGTGTCGGCAGCGTCATGGGCTGCCTGCGTGCGTGGTGGGAGTGTCAGCACGCGCGGATCGGTCACATGCATGCTGCCGAGCAGCCAGGACGGGGCTATCCCCGCCTTCTCGATCTTCCAGAAAATGCCCTTGCCGTTCGGCACGGCATCGGCCTCCTTCACCACTTCGGCGTAGCGGGCGGCATCGCTCTGCTTGAGATCGGTCAGGATATTGTGGCCGGTACAGGCATCCTCGTCGGCCGCTGCGGCGGGGGACACCGAGAACAGCGCAGCGATCAGGGTTGCCGCAAGCAGCATGTGAAAGGCGGCAATCAGCCAGAGCAGGAGATTGCTCGGCGATGCGATGTGCAGGCTGCGGTGGCCGATGGAGATCGTCATGATGGTGTTCCGGTCACTATGATCGCTAAGCCTACGCCCAGCGTGCGGATATTCCCTTAAGAGAAGCCGTTAACAAAAGATTACGCCCGGGGATGGGCACGGTCGTAAACTTCAAGCAATCGTGAGGAATCCACACCTGTATAGACCTGGGTGGTGGAAAGGCTGGCGTGGCCGAGCAATTCCTGGATGGTTCTCAAATCGCCGCCACCTGCCAACAGGTGGGTGGCAAACGAATGGCGCAGCGCATGCGGTGTCGCTGTTTCCGGAAGGCCGAAGGCGCTGCGCATCTTTTGCATGGTGCGCTGAATGATCGCAGCTTGCAGTTTGCCGCCGCGCGCGCCGCGAAAGAGGGGTTCTTCGCCTTCGAGATGATAGGGGCACAAAGACCGGTATTTCTCGACGGCGTCGAAGACGACGGTGAGCATCGGCACAAGGCGGGTCTTGTTGCCCTTGCCGGTTATGCGCAGCGTGGCCGCGCCGCGGTTGAAGTTGCCAGGCGTCAGATCGAGCGCTTCGGAGATGCGCAGACCGCAGCCGTAGAGCAGTGTGAAAACGGCGGCATCGCGTGCGGCAATCCAAGGCTCTTCGTGCAACTGAGCCTCGTCGCTGACGACAGTGATGGCCTGCCGGTCGGATAAGGGTTTCGGTAGTGATTTCGGCTGCTTCGGCGAGCGGACGGCGCTGACGCCAGCGGCATTCACCAGTCCCTTCTTTTCGAGGTAACGCAGGAGGGAACGCAGCCCGGCGAGACTGCGACCGAGCGAACGAGCGCCGGAGCCCTCTTTGCGTCGCGCCGCCAGAAAAGCACGGAAGTCCGCGGGCCTTAACGCCTGGATATCTTTCAGCGTTGCGGGGCCGCCGAGGTGACCGGTCAGAAACGTCAGGAACTGACGCGTATCACGCTCGTAAGCATCGAGCGTGTGCTCCGACAGACGTCGCTCGCGAGCCAGGCTATCGAGCCATGCCGAGCGCTCGGCCATCAGGCCGGGGTCGGCGATGATCAGGAGTTCGTTCACGTATCCGGCCTTGAATTTGCCAATCCTGCCGCCAATTCTGAAGGAGCGATAGTTATGGAATTCCTAATGCCGGCCAAGTGCTTGTCATGCTTCTATCATATCATTCCACGTGACCGGTTTCCCAACGACGCAGGATCTTGAATGTCACGGCGCCATCCAACGACCGCAATTGGACAGTTCGCGGAGACGATCGCGCTCGTCTCCCATGGCAAGCCGGGCCACATCGTCGATACCTTGATCGCCGAGCGTGGGCAGAAGATCGTGAAGCATCCGCTCTGGCCCGTCATGCGGCCGTTCCTCCACACACTGCTGCGCTACAACAGGGCGATCAGCTTCGCCAATGACGTTGCGAAAATGCCGGGGCTCCAGTGCTTCGAGTACATGAGCAACCTGCTGAAGCTCGAGATCAATATTCGGCACGGCGAACGCATTCCGGATAGCGGCGGCTTCATGCTCGTCAGCAACCATCCGACCGGGATCGCCGATGGCGTTGCCGTGTTCGACCTCCTGAAAACCAAGCGGCCGGACATCATGGTGTTTGCCAACCGCGATGCCATACGCGTCAATCCACGTTTTGCCGAGGTCATCATTCCGGTGGAATGGCGCGAGGAATACAAGAGCAAGCTGAAGACCCGTGAGACATTGCAGATCACCAACCGTGCCGTCAAAGAAGGCAAGGCGACGGTTCTTTTTCCGTCTGGGCGCATCGCTTATTGGGCGAACGGCCGGCTGAACGAACGTCCCTGGAAAACCTCCGCCGTCGGCCTTGCGCGGAAATACAATCTGCCGATCCTGCCGGTACACATGACGGCGCGGAACTCGGGCCTATTCTACTGGTTCGCGAAATGGTCGACCGAGCTCAGGGACATGACGGTCTTTCACGAGCTTCTGAACAAGCGCGGCGACCGATTCGACTTCGTGGTCGGCAATCTGATCCCGGTGGAGCATCTCGACGGCGACATCAACGAAGTCACCAAGGCATTGGAAGACCACACTGTCCATGCGCTCGCCGCGGATGGTGACACGCAATTCCTGCCGTTGGTTCCGCCTGCGGAACCGGAACTGGTCGGTGCCCATTCAATTCCCTAATCGGATAGGCTAAAGCGAGGCATGCTGCTCCGCTCGATGTTCGCCCAGAACTACCGGTCCCTGCGATCGATCCGCATGGATCTTTCGGGGATCAACCTTTTCATCGGCGAAAACGGGGTCGGAAAATCCAATCTCTACCGGGCTCTCCAGCTCATCCAGGCGGCAACGCGCGGACGTCTGGCGCATGAGATCGCCGCCGAGGGCGGGATGTTCTCGGCGTTGTGGTCCGGCCCGCGCCGGGATGTCGACGGGCCGTTCCGGATTCGCCTCGAGGCGGAGCTTCTGGACGAGGAAAGGGCGATCACGTTCCGGTATAGGGTCGAGGCCGGTCTACGACCGCCGGCGGCTGCGGCGGGATTTCCCTTTGAACCGCAAATCAAGACCGAAGAGCTTTCGATCGAGACCGGAACCCGACCTGTCACGATGATGAAGCGTGCCGGCCCGGCGATTTCCGTTCGCGGGCCGAATGGGCGGATGCAGGATTATCCCGAGCAGGCGCTGACCTCGGAAACCGCGATCGCACTGCTTGGCGACGCTGGGCACTATCCCGAGATTGGGACATTCCGCCGTGCGATCGACGGCTGGCGCTTCTTCCACGGCTTCCGGACGGATCGTTTCTCACCGCTGCGCGCACCCTGCCTTGCGGTCACGGCGCCACTGCTCGATGAGGACGGCAGCAACATTGCAGCGGTCTTCGCAACGCTGGTGCATACGCGGGAGGATACGGTCGATCTCGATCGTGCCGTCGCCGCTGCCCTCGGCGGTGCGCGACTCGCGGTGCCGCTGCCCGAGGAGACGGCGTCGTTCGGCCTTTCCTTTCCCGAATTTCCGAACCGCGTGTTCCAGCCGCGCGAACTGTCGGACGGGCAGATACGGTTCCTCGGCCTGGCCGCGGCGCTGATGTCCTATCGGCTGCCGCCACTGATTGCGCTCAACGAACCGGAAGCAAGCCTGCACCCCGATATGTTGTTGCCTCTGGCGGACATGATCGCGGAGGCGGCCCGCAGCAGCCAGATCTGGATCGTTACGCATTCGGAAGCGCTGGCGGCCGCCGTGCGCGAGAAATGCGGCGCCTGTGCCCGCCATGTCGTGCGGCGGGACGGCGCCACGTGGATCGAGGGCATGCGGCTCACCGGCGTAGTCGACGAGGACGAGTAGGCTGGTGACGGACGTCTTGCAGGTTTTCTTTTCGCGCCGATCCGGGCATGGTCTCGCCCGATGAGCACAGATTCGTCCGATCTCTTTGGAGCGTTGTTTGAGACGCCGCCGGCAAACCGTACGGTTCCGGTGCTCGTTCCCATGCCCGCGCCGAAGCCATATTCATATGCCGTCCCGGAAGGGATGGCGGTGGAACCCGGCTCGGTCGTCCAGGTGCCACTCGGTCCGAGGCAGGTGATCGGCGTCGTCTGGGACGGCGGCGAAGACAATGTCGATCCGAAGAAGCTGAGGCCGATCAGCCATGTCTTCGATTGCCCGCCGCTGAGCAAGGAGATGCGCGACTTCATCGATTGGGTCGCGAGCTACACGCTGTCCCCGCCGGGACTGGTGGCGCGCATGGCGCTGCGTGCGCCGAATGCCTTTGAACCGGAACCGATGGTGGAGGGCCTGCGCTTCGTTGGCGGCGAGCCGGAGCGGATGACGCCAGCGCGCGCCCGGGTGCTCGACATTGCGGGCGACGGCCTGTCCTGGACGCGAAGCGGGCTTGCCCATGCCGCGGGCGTCTCGACGAGCGTCGTCGACGGTCTGGTAAGCCAGGGCATTTTCGAAACCGTCTTCCTGCCGCCACCGCCGGTGGTCGCCAAACCCGATCCCGAATTCGTGGGCGCGCGGCTGGAAGGCCCGCAAAGGGAGGCGGCCGACGAGATTCTCGCCGAAGTTCGAAAGGGTGAGTTCGCCGTCTCGCTGATCGACGGCGTCACCGGTTCGGGAAAGACGGAAGTCTATTTCGAGGCGATCGCGGAAACGCTGAGACGCGGCAAGCAGGTTCTGATTCTGCTGCCGGAGATCGCGCTGACGGCAAGCTTTCTCGAGCGCTTCCAATATCGTTTCGGTGCCAAGCCCGCCGAATGGCATTCCGATCTGGCCCCGCGCACCCGCGAGAAGGTCTGGCGTCAGGCGGTCACCGGCGAGGTCCGCGTCGTTGCCGGCGCGCGTTCGGCTCTGTTCCTGCCGTTCGAGGATCTAGGTCTTATCATCGTCGATGAAGAGCATGATCCGGCCTACAAGCAGGAGGACCGTGTCTATTACAATGCGCGCGACATGGCGGTCGTGCGTGCGCGCATCGGCGATTTCCCGGTGGTTCTCGTCTCCGCCACCCCCTCGGTCGAAAGCCAGGTCAATGGGCAGAGCGGGCGTTACAGCACCATTCACATGCCGACCCGATTCGGCGATGCGGCGTTGCCGGATCTGCACTTGATCGACATGCGCCGCCATGCCCCCGAGCGCGGCGGCTTCCTGTCGCCGGTCCTGATCCGCGCGATCGGCAAGACGGTCGAAAAGCAGCAGCAGGCGCTCCTCTTCCTGAACCGGCGGGGCTATGCGCCGCTGACGCTCTGCCGCGTCTGTGGACATCGCTTCCAGTGCCCGCAGTGCTCCAGCTGGCTCGTCGAACACCGGTTCAAGAGGCAGCTGCAATGCCATCAGTGCGGCCATGCCGAGCACACCCCGGAAGCCTGCCCCGAATGCGGAACGCTTGATCACCTCGTTGCCTGCGGACCGGGCGTCGAACGCATTGCCGAGGAGGTGGAACGCCATTTCCCCGAGGCGCGAACCATCGTCCTCTCGTCCGACATGATGGGCGGCGTCAAACGGTTGCGCCTTGAGCTCGAGGCCATTGCCAAGGGCGAGGCCGATATCGTCATCGGCACGCAGCTTGTCGCCAAGGGTCACAATTTCCCGCTGATGACGCTGGTCGGCATCGTCGATGCCGATCTCGGCCTCGCCAATGGCGACCCGCGTGCCGCCGAGCGTACCTTTCAGCTGCTGTCGCAGGTGACGGGCCGCGCCGGCCGCACCGGCCTGAAAAGCCACGGCCTGTTGCAGACCTACCAGCCTCAGCATCCCGTCATGCAGGCGATCGTGTCGGGCGATGCAAGCGCCTTCTACGAACGCGAGATCGCCGAGCGGGAGCGCGCCATCCTGCCGCCGTTCGGACGGCTGGCGTCGATCATCGTTTCGGCGGAAACGCGCCATGATGCGGAAAACCATGCCCGCGGCATCCGAAACGCCGCGCCTCATGTCTCCGGCATCTCGGTGCTCGGGCCTGCGGAAGCGCCGCTTGCGCTGGTGCGCGGCCGCTATCGCTTCCGGCTTCTCGTGCATGGACGGAGGAACTCGGACATGCAGGCATTTCTCAGGGCCATGCTTGCGCAGGCGCCGAAGGAGCGCGGATCGGTGCATGTACAGCTCGACGTGGATCCCCAAAGCTTCCTGTAGATCGCTCCCGAACGGGCTTTTGCCGGGCAAGCCAATCATGGCATAAGGAAGCCGAAACAAGGGATTCGGGGTCGATGATGGATTTTTACTTTCCAACGGAGCTTGGGGAACAGCTCGCTTTCGCAGCCGCCGCGTTCGCGGCGCTGGCGGGCTTTGTCATCATGTTCGCGCCAGGTTATGCGATGCGGTTGTTCGGCCTCATGCCGCGCGAGGGCCGCCGTGACGGCTACGCCGAGCAACGATCGGTCGGCGGTTTCTATCTCGGCTTCGGTCTCTCGGCCATCATGTTGGCGCAGAACTGGATCTACATGGCGCTTGGCGCCTCCTTCGCCATGGCCGCATTTGCGCGCATCATTTCGCTCCTTTCAGATAAGGGGAGCACGATTCTCAACTATTTACTTCTGGTTGTGCAAATCGTTCTGGCTGCGCTTCCGCTCGCCTATGTATTTGGTTTCTTTTCCGCTTGAGTTGAGCTGATATTTCTCGCGCTGAGCACTTCGCTGCCGGGCTTTGAGCATTTTTGCGTTAGAAATCGATGGGAAAGCCGTATTCGGGCGTTACGCGTGTTGCGAGTCCGAACATCCTATGTTAGACGGACCCCGAATTTCGGAAGAAGCAAGAGGCTCTCTTGCGATTTCTGGGGGAAATCATAACGAATTCAAGATCCTAGGTCAGGCGCCCGCCGGGGACCGGATTTTGAGTTGAAATCAGGGAAATTTGGGCCAGTGGCAGACACATCCCAGCTTACTTCTGGTGTTGCAGAGCGCTATGCCTCGTCGCTGTTCGAGTTGGCGCTTGAGCAGGGCGCAGTCGAAAGCGTCACCAAGGACCTCGACCGGTTCCAGGCGATGCTCGACGAGAGCGGCGACCTGAAGCGTTTTGTTTCGAGCCCTGTTTTTTCGGCCGACGATCAGCTCAAGGCGATTGTCGCCATCAGCGAGAAGGCTGGTATCAGCGGCTTCTTCGCGAACTTTCTGAAGGTCGTGGCGCGTAACCGCCGCCTCTTTGCTCTCCCGGGCATGATCAGGGCCTTCCGCATCATCGCTGCAAACCATCGCGGCGAAATTACTGCCGAGGTTACCTCGGCCCATGCGCTGACTGCGGCGCAGGAAACTGAATTGAAGGCGGCGCTCAAGGGCGTCACCGGCAAAGACGTGGCGATTGCTGTCACGATCGATCCGTCAATTCTTGGTGGTCTGATCGTGAAGGTCGGGTCCCGTCAGATTGATACGTCTCTTCGTACGAAACTCTCTACCCTTAAGCTTGCATTGAAAGAGGTCGGCTGATGGATATCCGCGCGGCGGAAATTTCCGCAATTCTCAAAGACCAGATCAAAAACTTCGGCAAAGAGGCAGAAGTCTCGGAAGTCGGTCAGGTTCTCTCCGTCGGTGACGGTATCGCTCGCGTTTACGGTCTGGACAATGTTCAGGCAGGCGAAATGGTCGAGTTCCCCGGCGGCATCCGTGGCATGGCGCTGAACCTGGAATCGGACAACGTCGGTGTTGTTATTTTCGGTTCGGACCGCGACATCAAGGAAGGCGACACCGTCAAGCGGACCGGCGCCATCGTTGACGTTCCGGTTGGTCCGGAACTGCTCGGCCGCGTTGTCGACGCTCTCGGCAACCCGATCGACGGCAAGGGCCCGATCAATTCGACCCGCCGCGCGCGCGTCGACGTCAAGGCTCCGGGCATCATTCCACGCAAGTCGGTTCATGAGCCGATGTCGACCGGCCTCAAGGCCATCGACGCGCTCATCCCGGTCGGTCGTGGCCAGCGCGAGCTCGTCATCGGCGACCGCCAGACCGGCAAGACCGCGATCATTCTCGACACGATCCTGAACCAGAAGGCCATCCACGACAACGGCCCGGACAGCGAGAAGCTGTTCTGCGTCTACGTCGCTATCGGCCAGAAGCGTTCGACCGTTGCCCAGTTCGTCAAGGTTCTCGAAGAACGCGGCGCAATGAAGTACTCGATCGTCGTTGCCGCGACCGCTTCCGATCCGGCTCCGATGCAGTACCTGGCGCCGTTCGCTGGTTGCACGATGGGCGAATACTTCCGTGACAACGGTCAGCACGCGCTGATCGGTTACGACGACCTGTCCAAGCAGGCTGTTGCTTACCGCCAGATGTCGCTGCTGCTGCGCCGCCCGCCGGGCCGCGAAGCTTACCCGGGCGACGTTTTCTATCTGCATTCGCGTCTCCTCGAGCGCGCTGCAAAGCTCTCCGACGAAAAGGGCGCTGGCTCTCTGACGGCTCTGCCTGTCATCGAAACCCAGGGCAACGACGTTTCGGCGTTCATTCCGACCAACGTGATCTCGATCACCGACGGCCAGATCTTCCTCGAAACCGACCTGTTCTATCAGGGTATCCGTCCGGCCGTTAACGTCGGTCTGTCGGTTTCGCGCGTCGGCTCCGCCGCGCAGGTCAAGGCGATGAAGCAGGTTGCCGGCTCGATCAAGGGCGAACTCGCCCAGTATCGCGAAATGGCCGCCTTCGCTCAGTTCGGCTCCGACCTCGACGCCTCGACGCAGCGCCTGCTGAACCGCGGTGCGCGCCTGACCGAACTCCTGAAGCAGCCGCAGTTCTCGCCGCTGAAGACGGAAGAGCAGGTCGCGGTGATCTTCGCTGGCGTCAACGGCTATCTCGACAAGATCCCGGTCGCACAGGTCGGCAAGTTCGAACAGGGCCTGCTGTCGTACCTTCGCTCGGAAGGCTCGGCTATCCTCGACACGATCCGTACGGACAAGGCAATCAGCGACGATACGAAGGGCAAGCTCACGGCTGCCATCGATAGCTTCGCGAAGTCCTTCGCCTAATCGGACCCAAAGGACGGATAACGGATGCCTTCACTTAAGGATCTGAAAAACCGGATCGCCTCCGTCAAGGCGACGCAGAAGATCACCAAGGCGATGAAAATGGTCGCCGCGGCGAAGCTTCGGCGTGCCCAGGAGGCGGCCGAGGCCGCCCGTCCGTACTCGCAGCGCATGGGTGCCGTTCTGGCAAACATCGCCGGTGCGATGACGGAGGCCGACGGTGCGCCGGCGCTGATGACCGGCAACGGCAAGGACCAGGTTCACTTGCTGGTCGTCTGCACCGCCGAACGCGGCTTGTGCGGCGGCTTCAACTCGCAGATCTCGCGTTTTGCGCGCGATCACGCTCGCAGGCTTCTCGCTGAAGGCAAGACCGTCAAGATCTTTACCGTCGGCAAGAAGGGCTACGACGTTCTGCGCCGCGAATTCGCTTCGCTCATCGTCGAGCGCAAGGAATTGCGTGATGTGAAGAAGGTCGGTTTCGAGAATGCCGACCAGATCGGCAAGCGCATCATCGACATGTTCGAAGCCGATGAGTTCGACGTCTGCACGTTGTTCTACTCCGAATTCAAGTCGGTCATCTCGCAGGTTCCGACGGCACAGCAGCTCATCCCCGCATCGGCCCCCACGGCTGTTGCAGAGGATGCGGAGCACGCCGGCGCAGTCTACGAGTATGAGCCGGATCCGGCATCGATCCTCGAGGATCTGATCCCGCGCAATATTTCCGTCCAGATCTTCCGCGCGCTCCTTGAGAACGTCGCCGGTGAAATGGGCGCCAAGATGAGCGCGATGGACAATGCAACGCGCAACGCTGGTGAAATGATCAACAAGCTGACGCTCAACTACAACCGTCAGCGTCAGGCTCAGATCACCAAGGAACTCATTGAAATCATTTCGGGCGCGGAAGCGCTCTGAGGTTAGGGAAAAGAGGGTAAGAAGATGGCTAAGGCAGCTACCCCCAAGACTGCGGCAGGCTCTGCCGGCAAGGTCACGCAGGTTATCGGCGCCGTCGTGGACGTTGCTTTCGAAGGCGAACTGCCGGCGATTTTGAACGCGCTTGAAACGAGCAACGGCGGCAACCGCCTGGTTCTCGAAGTAGCGCAGCACCTCGGCGAGAACGAAGTTCGCACGATCGCCATGGACTCGACCGAAGGTCTGGTTCGCGGTCAGGCGGTTTCTGACACCGGTGCTCCGATTGCCGTTCCGGTTGGTCCGGAAACGCTCGGCCGTATCATGAACGTCATCGGCGAGCCGGTCGACGAAGCAGGTCCGTTGGTCACCGCTTCCAAGCGCGCTATCCACCAGGACGCTCCGGCTTACGTCGATCAGTCGACGGAAGCACAGATCCTCGTCACCGGCATCAAGGTCGTCGACCTTCTCGCTCCTTACGCAAAGGGCGGCAAGATCGGCCTCTTCGGCGGCGCAGGCGTCGGCAAGACCGTTCTCATCATGGAACTGATCAACAACGTCGCCAAGGCGCACGGTGGTTACTCGGTATTCGCCGGCGTGGGTGAGCGTACCCGCGAAGGTAACGACCTCTACCACGAGATGATCGAATCCGGCGTTAACAAGCACGGCGGCGGCGAAGGCTCCAAGGCCGCTCTCGTTTACGGCCAGATGAACGAACCGCCGGGCGCCCGCGCTCGCGTCGCTCTCACCGGTCTGACGGTTGCTGAAAACTTCCGCGACCAGGGCCAGGACGTTCTGTTCTTCGTCGACAACATCTTCCGCTTCACGCAGGCAGGTTCCGAAGTGTCGGCTCTGCTCGGCCGCATTCCTTCGGCCGTTGGCTACCAGCCGACGCTCGCAACGGACATGGGCCAGATGCAGGAGCGCATCACGACCACGACGACCGGCTCGATCACCTCGGTTCAGGCCATTTACGTTCCGGCCGACGACTTGACCGACCCGGCTCCGGCAACCTCGTTCGCCCACCTGGACGCAACGACCGTTCTGTCGCGCTCGATCGCTGAAAAGGGTATCTACCCGGCGGTCGACCCGCTCGACTCCACGTCGCGCATGCTCGACCCGATCGTTGTCGGCGAAGAGCACTACGAAGTGGCTCGTAAGGTTCAGTCGACGCTACAGCGCTACAAGGCCCTGCAGGACATCATCGCCATCCTGGGCATGGACGAACTGTCCGAAGAGGACAAGCTGGCCGTTGCCCGCGCCCGTAAGATCGAGCGCTTCCTGTCGCAGCCGTTCTTCGTTGCCGAAGTCTTCACCGGTTCGCCGGGCAAGCTGGTCGCCCTCGAAGACACGATCAAGGGCTTCAAGGGCCTCGTCAACGGCGAATACGACCACCTGCCGGAAGCTGCCTTCTACATGGTTGGCTCGATCGACGAAGCCATCGAGAAGGCCAAGAAGCTGTCCGCAGCGGCCTGATGAGCGACGCTCTTAACGAGATCTTCTGCTGCGACGCCCTTCGGGAAGTCGCAGCAGAGCTTCCTGCCCCGGCCGCACCGACGATCTACAGATCGAACGACGGCAAGATGATGATGGTGGTAGGACTGATCCAGACCGAGGAAGGTCTTGGATATCTCGATCAGGCGATAGCACATTGCCCGTTCTGCGGGACGAACTTGCAAGATACAGAAGCCGCCGAGAAGGTAAGTCACTGATGGCTGACAATTTCAATTTTGAACTCGTGTCTCCCGAGCGCCTGCTCCTTTCGGAGATGGTGACCGAAGTTGTCATTCCGGCAACCGACGGCGAGATGACGGTTATGGCGAACCACGCCCCGACGATGACGACCATCAAGCCCGGCATCGTCAGCGTTCGTTTCGCCAATGGCTCGAAGCAGGACTACGTGGTTTTCGGCGGTTTCGCCGATATTCTGCCGACCGGCTGCACGCTGCTGGCTGAATCCGCGGTCATCGTTCAGGATCTCTCCAAGGACGAGCTGACGCTTCGCATCGAAGCGGCGAAGCGCGAGATCGAAGACGCCGTGCATCATGAGCACAAGTCGCGCCTGGAACACTACATCATGGAACTGACGCACCTGCAGGGTGTGATCGACCAGGATTGATCTACGCCAACGTCCGGCGTTTTGAAGCGGCCTTCGGGCCGCATTTTTCTTTTCTGCCGTCTGTCCTCGCCACGATGTAGGCTTCCGATCGCGAAGCACTCGGCTATAGTACCTCAAGTTAACTTGAGGCTGAGACTGTGGAAGAAGGCTCCAGCAATCCATTCAGGAAGCTGCTGTCCATCGGCGAAGTTGCCGAGCGCAGCGGCCTTGCCGTCTCTGCACTACACTTCTACGAAGCAAAGGGCCTCATCTCGAGTATCCGCTCTCGTGGCAATCAACGCCGGTTCGGTCGCGACGTGCTCCGCCGTCTCGGCATCATCAAGGTGGCGCAGCGCGTGGGCATTCCGTTGGCGGAGATCCAGGCCGCTTTCGATACGCTGCCGCAGGGCCGCACGCCGACTGCTACGGATTGGCAGCGCCTGTCGGCCCTCTGGAAGGACGATCTCGATGCCCGCATCCATCGCCTCGTTGCTTTGCGCGACAGGTTGACGGATTGCATTGGCTGTGGTTGCCTCTCGGTTGAAAGCTGCCCGCTGCGCAATCCATATGATCGGCTAGCCAGAGATGGGCCGGGTCCGCGCCTGCTGGAAACCGACGACTAGGCAGCGCTCCCCGCGCGGCATCAGAACAATGCAAGAGCTGCAAACAGCTCGCTCACGCTGTGGAGGACTGGATGTTTCACCCCAAGCTGTTCGAAAACCGCAACGTGGTTGTCACCGGTGGCGGTCGCGGCATCGGCCTGGAGGTGGCGCGGCAGTTTCTCAACTGCGGAGCGAGGGTATTGGTGCACCTCGGGCGCAGCGCCGCGCGCGATTTGCCGGATTTCCTGCTGACGGCGGAGGAAGACCGGCGAGCTTTTCTCGTTACCGCCGATTTTTCGACACAGGGCGGCACCAGCGCGTTTGCCGAAAAAGCCCTCGCAACGTTCGACCGGATCCACGTGCTGGTCAACAACGCCGGCACCATGGTCGGTCGCTTTCCGGCCGGTGCGCTGACCGACGAACAATACGAAGTGATCGTACGGCTGAACCAGACGTCGGTTGTGGAAGTGACGCGTGGGCTCCTGCCGGCGCTCCGCGCATCGCAGGAAGCGTCGATCGTCAACACGGTCTCGATTTCCGCGCTGACGGGCGGAAGTCCCGGTTCGGCGATCTATTCGGCGTCGAAAGCCTTCGTCGCGACCTATTCGAAGGCGCTGGCAAGGGAACTCGCACCCGACAACATTCGCGTCAACTGCGTGTCGCCGGGAACGATCGAGACCGACTTTCACCAACGGTACTCGTCGCCGGAAAAGCTGGAACAGGCTCGCAAGACCATTCCCTTGCAGCGATTGGGGACCTCGGAAGATTGCGCCCCCGCCTATCTCTTCCTTTCGGCGCCTTCTCTATCCGGCTACATCACCGGGCAGGTGCTGGAGATCAATGGTGGCCAGCTCATCTGCTGACGAGGGGCCCTTCTGGAGGTGTTCTCCCAGCGTCGCTCATTCGGACACGACCTTGCTGCTGCATTTTTCGTTCGCGACGGTTTCGAGAACGTAAGGCAGTTAACCGACCTTGCGGAGCGCTTTCCCGAGCGTGAAAATGACGCTGTGCTGCAATTCGGTGCGGAGGCCGGATGATCGACAAGTTGGAATTCTTTATCGCGCTCGCCAACGAGAAGCACTTCGGCCGGGCCGCGGAAGAGTGCGGCATTTCGCAGCCGACGTTATCTGCCGCCATTCGTCAGCTCGAGGATCAGCTTGGCGTCATGCTGGTGCAGCGCGGCTCGCGTTTCCAGGGGTTAACGCCCGAGGGACAGCGGGTGCTCGAATGGGCGCGGCGCATCGTCGGCGATGCCCGCACGATGCGCCAGGAGATGCGGGCGGCGCGTACGGGCCTTTCGGGACATATAAAGATTGCGGCAATCCCGACGGCGTTGGCCATGCTGCCGCGCATTACGACGCCGTTTCAGGAGCGCCATCCGGATGTGACCTTTTCGATTGTGTCGCGCAATTCGCTGCAAGTGCTGAGCATGCTGGAGAATCTCGAGATCGATGCCGGCATCACCTATCTGGAAAACGAGCCGCTCGGGCGGGTAACCAGCGTGCCGCTCTATGCCGAGCACTACAATCTCATTACCGCCGCCGGCAGCCCTCTTTCGGAGCGCGACAGCGTCACCTGGAAGGAAGTGGGCGATCTTCGGCTTTGTCTATTGACTGCGGACATGCAAAACCGCCGTATCATCAACCAGCATCTGGCCGAAGTGGGCGTCACGGCGCATCCGACGCTCGAATCGAATTCGATGATCGTGCTCTTCTCGCACGTCCGAACCGGGCGATGGGCCAGCATCATGCCCCGCAATGTCGCGAAATCCTTCGGCTTTCCGGCCGAAATACGGATGATCCCGATCACCGAGCCGCGGGCACATCATCTTGTTGGTCTGGTTGCGACGCATCGTGAACCGTTCACGCCATTGGTTTCCGCCTTGCTGCATGAGGCTCGGATTCTCGCTGAAGACCCCGATTCTTGATAGGAATCTTCTATCGATTGACGGAACAGCATTATTGATCGCTTCGTCCATCCCTGAGAAAGTTCTATAATGAACGGACGCGAGCGGTTCTGTCGGCCATAGGGTTCTGAGGAAAGCCCGCCTGCCCAGGCCCGCGACGCGCAATGTGCAGGCGGTGGGAGGGCTGCTGATGAATATCCATGTCGCCAAAGGCGATATCGCAACGCGCACCATCGCGATCATCGATCAACTCAAGCATCTCGAAGGTCCGCTTCTGCCGATCCTGCACGAGATCCAGGATGAGTTCGGCCATGTGCCGCAAGAAGCGCTGCCCGTCATCGCGAAGGAGCTCAATCTCTCGCGTGCAGAGGTGCACGGCGTTGTTACCTTTTACCACGATTATCGCGACCATCCCGCTGGCCGGCATGTGCTGAGGCTCTGTCGTGCCGAGGCCTGCCAATCGATGGGAGGCGATGCGCTTGCCGAACGCGTCAAGGCGCTGCTGGGCATCGACTGGCACGGTACGACGCCGGATGGAGCGATTACCCTCGAGCCCGTCTTCTGTCTGGGGCTCTGTTCCTGCTCCCCGTCCGCGATGATGGATGGCGAGGTTCATGGCCGGGTGGATGCCGCCGATCTCGAGGCGCTGATTTCGGAGGCACGCCGATGACCGTCCGGATCTATGTTCCCTGCGACGCCGCGGCCATGGCATTGGGCGCCGAGCATGTGGCCAAGGCGATCTCCGAGCAGATTGTGGCGCGCGGCCTCGACGCCAAGATCGTGCGCAATGGCTCGCGCGGCATGCATTGGCTGGAGCCGCTGGTCGAGGTTGAGGTCTCGGGCAAGCGCATCGGCTATGGGCCTGTGAAGGCAAAGGACGTCGTTTCGCTGTTTGATGCCGGATTGATTACCGGCGCCGATCATCCCCTCTGTCTTGGCGAGGTCGAGGAACTTCCGTTCCTCAAGCGTCAGACGCGCCTGACCTTCGCCCGCTGCGGCATCACCGATCCGCTTTCCCTTGATGACTATGAGGCTCACGGCGGCCTCGCCGGCTTGCGTCGCGCGGTTTCGATGTCGCCCGCCGATGTCGTCAAGGAAGTCACCGATTCCGGCCTGCGTGGCCGCGGTGGCGCAGGTTTCCCGACGGGCATCAAGTGGAAGACGGTGCTCGACGCTCCCGGTGATCGCAAATACATCGTCTGCAATGCCGATGAGGGCGACAGCGGCACCTTTGCCGACCGAATGATCATGGAAGGCGATCCCTTCGTGCTGATAGAAGGCATGGCGATCGCGGGCCTTGCATCGGGCGCGAAGAAGGGCTTCATCTATACCCGCTCGGAATATCCGCATGCGATCGCGGCGATGAGCCGGGCGATCGATATTGCCCGCAGCGCCGGCATTCTCGGCACGTCGGTTCTGGGCTCTGGCAAGGCTTTCGACATGGAAGTCCGCACCGGCGCGGGCGCGTATGTCTGCGGCGAGGAGACGGCGCTTCTCAACAGCCTCGAAGGCAAGCGTGGTATCGTCCGTGCCAAGCCACCTCTGCCGGCCCACAAGGGCCTCTTCGACTGTCCGACCGTCATCAACAATGTCATTTCGCTCGCTTCCGTGCCCGTGATCATGGACAAGGGGGCGGCCTATTACCGCGACTTCGGCCTCGGCCGGTCGCGCGGAACCATTCCGATCCAGATCGCCGGCAATGTGAAGCATGGCGGTCTGTTCGAGACGGCTTTCGGCATTTCGCTTGGCGACCTGGTCGATGACATTGCCGGCGGAACGGCATCCGGGCGGCCGGTGAAGGCGGTTCAGGTCGGCGGTCCCCTCGGCGCCTATTTCCCGCGCTCCCTGTTCGACACGCCATTCGACTACGAGGCTTTCGCTGCCAAGGACGGACTGATCGGCCATGCCGGTATCGTCGTCTTCGACGAGAGTGCTGACATGCTGAAGCAGGCCCGGTTCGCAATGGAATTCTGCGCCGTCGAAAGCTGCGGCAAGTGCACGCCCTGCCGCATCGGCTCGACGCGCGGCGTCGAAACGGCGGACAAGATCGCCCGCGGCATCGAGCCGGAGAAGAACCGCGAGCTGCTTGCCGATCTCTGCAACACCATGAAATTCGGGTCGCTCTGCGCGCTCGGGGGCTTCACGCCCTATCCGGTCATGAGCGCCATGACGCATTTCCCCGAAGATTTCGTTCCCACACCTCTTATCGAAGCGGCGGAGTAAGACCATGCCTCTCGTCCACGAAATAGACTACGGCACGCCGGCCTCGACCTCCGAAACCATGGTGACGCTCACCATTGATGGTAACCAGGTGACGGTGCCGGAGGGAACATCCGTCATGCGCGCGTCGATGGACGCGGGCATCGAGATTCCGAAGCTCTGCGCCACCGACATGATGGATGCCTTCGGCTCCTGTCGGCTCTGCCTGGTCGAGATTGAGGGGCGGGCGGGTCTCCCTGCGTCCTGCACGACGCCGGTTGCACCTGATATGGTTGTTTCGACACAGACGAACCGGCTGAAGGATGTCCGCAAGGGCGTGATGGAGCTCTACATCTCCGACCATCCGCTCGACTGTCTGACCTGTGCGGCCAACGGCGATTGCGAGCTTCAGGACATGGCGGGCGCCGTCGGTCTCCGCGACGTGCGTTATGGCTATGATGGCGACAATCACGTCAAGGCACGCAACAACGGCGATCTCAATCTCAAATGGGCGCCGAAGGACGAGTCCAATCCTTACTTCACCTTCGATCCGGCCAAATGCATCGTCTGTTCGCGCTGCGTGCGCGCTTGCGAGGAAGTGCAGGGCACCTTCGCGCTGACCATTGAAGGCCGCGGCTTCGATTCACGTGTTTCAGCCGGAATGCATGAGGACTTCGTCTCGTCCGAATGTGTTTCCTGCGGCGCCTGCGTGCAGGCCTGCCCGACAGCGACGCTGATCGAAAAGTCGGTAATCGAGATCGGCCAGCCGGAGCATTCCGTTGTCACCACCTGCGCCTATTGCGGCGTCGGCTGTTCCTTCAAGGCGGAGATGCGCGGCGAAGAACTGGTGCGCATGGTGCCCTGGAAGGACGGACAGGCGAACCGCGGCCATTCCTGCGTCAAGGGCCGCTTCGCCTACGGCTATTCCAGCCACAAGGACCGCATCCTCAATCCGATGATCCGCGAGAAGATCACCGACCCCTGGCGCGAAGTGACTTGGGACGAGGCCTTCGCGCATGTCGCCTCGGAATTCCGCCGCATCCAGTATCAGTATGGCCGCGACTCGGTCGGCGGCATCACGTCGTCTCGCTGCACAAATGAGGAAACCTATCTGGTGCAGAAGCTAGTGCGCGCCGGCTTCCGCAACAACAACGTCGACACCTGCGCCCGCGTTTGCCATTCGCCGACCGGCTACGGTCTCGGCCAGGCCTTCGGCACGTCGGCCGGCACGCAGGACTTCGACAGCGTCGAGAAAAGCGATGTCGTCGTCATCATCGGCGCCAATCCGACCGATGGACACCCGGTCTTTGCCTCGCGCCTGAAGAAGCGGTTGAGGCAGGGCGCCAAGCTAATCGTCATCGACCCGCGCCGCACTGACATCGTGCGTTCGCCGCATGTCGAAGCCTCCTATCACCTGCCGCTGAAGCCCGGCACCAACGTCGCGATCCTGACGTCGCTCGCGCATGTCATCGTGACCGAGGGGCTGTTTGACGAAGCCTTCATTCGCGAACGCTGCGACTGGTCAGAGTTCGAGGATTGGGCAAGCTTTGTCGCCGAGCCGCATCATAGCCCCGAAGCATCGGAGAGGTTCACCGGCGTTCCAGCCGATTTCGTGCGCGGCGCGGCGCGTCTCTACGCCACCGGCGGCAACGGCGCGATCTACTATGGCCTCGGCGTTACCGAGCATAGCCAGGGTTCGACCACTGTCATGGCGATCGCCAACCTCGCCATGGTCACCGGCAATATCGGTCGCCCCGGCGTTGGCGTGAACCCGCTGCGTGGCCAGAACAACGTGCAGGGCTCCTGCGACATGGGCTCCTTCCCGCATGAGCTGCCCGGCTATCGCCACATCTCAGACGACGCGACGCGCGACATCTTCGAGAAGTTGTGGGGCGTCAAGATCAGCAACGAGCCGGGTCTGCGCATTCCGAATATGCTGGATGCAGCGGTCGACGGATCGTTCAAGGGCCTCTACGTCCAGGGTGAAGACATCCTGCAGTCCGACCCCGATACCAAGCACGTCGCGGCCGGCCTCGCCGCCATGGAATGCGTCGTCGTGCACGACCTCTTCCTGAACGAGACGGCGAACTACGCGCATGTCTTCCTGCCGGGGTCCAGCTTCCTTGAGAAGGACGGTACCTTCACCAATGCCGAGCGCCGCATCAACCGTGTTCGCAAGGTCATGAGTCCCCGCAACGGCTATGCCGATTGGGAGGTGACGCAAAAGATGGCGCAGGCCATGGGCCTTCCCTGGAACTACACGCATCCTTCGGAGATCATGGACGAGATCGCCGCAACGACGCCAAGCTTCGCGCTGGTCTCCTACGACTATCTTGACAAGGTGGGCTCCGTGCAGTGGCCCTGCAATGAGGCACATCCATTGGGCTCGCCAATCATGCATGTCGACGGCTTCGTCCGCGGCAAGGGCAAGTTCATCCGCACGGAATATGTCGCGACCGATGAGCGGACGGGACCGCGCTTCCCGCTGCTGCTGACGACCGGGCGCATTCTCAGCCAGTACAATGTCGGCGCCCAGACGCGCCGCACCGAAAATGTCGTCTGGCATTCCGAAGACCGGTTGGAGGTCCATCCGCACGATGCCGAACAGCGCGGCATTCGCGATGGCGATTGGGTGAAGCTGATGAGCCGCTCGGGCGACACCACCTTGCGTGCGCTGATCACCGATCGCGTCGCGCCCGGCGTCGTCTACACGACCTTCCACCATCCGGACACGCAGGCGAATGTCATCACCACCGACTTCTCCGACTGGGCGACGAACTGCCCGGAATACAAGGTGACGGCGGTGCAGGTCTCGCCTTCCAACGGCCCGACCGATTGGCAGCGCGACTATGACGAGCAGGCACGCCAAAGCCGCCGCATCGTTGGCAAACTGGAGCCTGCCGAGTGATGAGCGACCGCCCGACCCGCCTTGCCGTGAAGCGCGCCGCCCGCAGCGGCGGCGTCGTCATGCCCGGCGAGCGGATCGTTCCGGAGGAGGTGCCGATCGCCTTTTCCTATGGTGGCAGCACGCATGCGGTGATGATGGGAACGCCCGGCAATCTCGAGGATTTCGCCATCGGCTTCAGCCTGACGGAAGGGATCATCTCCGACATCGGGCAGATCGCTGCAATTGAGATTGTCAATGGCAAGAAGGGCATTGACGTCCAGATCTCTCTCGTTGACGAGGTCGCCGCCGCGTTGACAGCCCGCCGACGCAGCATGGCCGGACCGGTCGGCTGCGGGCTCTGCGGCATCGAGTCGATCGAACAGGCCGTTCGCAAGGTTCCTGACGTCGCCGATGTGTCGCTTCAAGTCACTCATCGCGATATCGTTCAGGCCATCTCGCTGCTGAACGGTGCGCAGCCGCTGCATCGCGAGACGCGCGCCGTGCACGGCGCCGGCTTCTATGTGCCGGGCAAGGGACTGCTGGCGGTGCGCGAGGATGTGGGCCGGCACAATGCGCTCGACAAGCTGTGTGGCGCGATCACTCGGCAACGGCAATCCGGCGCGGCAGGCATTGTCGCCGTTACCAGCCGCCTGTCCGTCGAGATGGTGCAGAAGGCGGCAATCCTCGGCGCCTCCGTCCTCGTTGCCATTTCCGCACCGACTGCTCTCGCAATTCGTACCGCCGAGGAGGCCGGCATGACCCTCGTCGCCCTGGTGCGAGGCGAGGACTTCGAGATTTTCACGCATCCGCACCGCATTCATCCGGGAAGCATATCCGATGTCGCATGATACGCAGTCCAAGCTCGTCTATATGGCCAACCAGATCGCGACCTTCTTCAAGACCCAGCCGGAGAGCGAAGCCGCGCAGGGCGTGGCGACGCATATCAACAAGTTCTGGGAACCGCGCATGCGGCGGCAGTTGTTCGAGATCATGGAGCGGGAGGGCAATGGCCTCAGTCCGCTGGTTGTCCAAGCCGCGCCCTTGATCAAACGGCCTGAGCCGGCGGCCAGCGCCCCCCAGTAGGATCTCGAACAGCAGCGTCAGCGCTGACGTATCGACGCCAGCGTCCGCGTCCGGCCAGTCTGCGACCACAGTTCTCCTGCTACTGCAGCATCAACAAAAAGCCGCCCTCCAGGCGGCTTTTTATCTGGGTAAAGAGCCGATATCAGGCGGCGAGATCGTCCGTCTCGCTTTCCTTGAACATCTTGGCGAGGTTCAGGAAGCAGATCATGCCGTTCTCCGAGGCGATGATACCCTCGCAGAAGGCGCGATCGAAGGAAGCGGTGACTTCAGGAACCGGCTGTACCTGGCTGGAGGAGATCGTGAGGATGTCCGAGACGCGGTCGACCAGCATGCCGATGACCATGTTGTGGACTTCGGCCACGACGATGGCGCTGCGCTCGTTGGCGACCGTGCTCTTCATGCCGAGCTTGAAGGCGAGGTCTATGATCGGGATCACCGAGCCGCGCAGGTTCATTACGCCGATGACATCGGCTGGCGCGTGCGGGATCGGTGTCGACGGGGCCCAGCCGCGGATTTCGCGGATCGTCGTGGTTTTTACGCAGAATTCCTGATCGTGAAGTCTGAAGGCAATGATCTCGAGCGTATCGCCGCTGAAATTCGTGGAATTGATTGTAGCCATAAGTATTGTCCCAACCGCCAAAAGCCAGGGCAGAAGCAACCGCGCCACCATTGGCGCGGATCGACTTGCCTTCAAACCGTGCGCGCTCGTCCCGTGGATGAGTATCGATACGGTTACTCCGGACCTTAATCGAAGAGTATTGCCCAAATCTAAATTGGGGCCGCTGATTTTTGGTCAGGTGGAAACGGTAGGCCGCGTCATCATTCGTGGATCGTCAAGCAGGATGGCGTCCGGTTTGATGGCAAGGATGCGCTCGAGGCCGTACTGGTCGACCTGGCCCACCGGAAAGGGTGGGTATTCCGGCAGTGCGATCGAACGAGGCTGCCCAACCATGACAGCGACGCGCATCCCCGCCTCACGAACGGTGTCAGACACAGCTGGAGTGGCCCACCCTTGCCACAACCTGAACCAGTCGGCTCCAGCTGCGCGCGCCGCATCAGCGCAGGCAGGATCCTCGAGAAAGGCTAGGATCGCGACGTCTTTCGACAAGCGGCGGGTGGTGTCGATCAGTGCGATACTGCGCAGTCCAATGAGCGCGCGTCGCATCGCACCGCGCTGCGCAACGTCGGAAATGATCTGCGCAATCTGACCCTCGTGGCTCAGCTTGATGTCCAACAGGATACCCAAAGGGTCAGACGCAGCCAAGGCATCACCAAGGGTCATTATGCTTGGCAGCAGGCTGCGCAATGTCGCCAGATCGAGGTCCGACACGGTTCGTGCGTCGCCGCAAAGCCGAGAAAGATCCGGATCGTGGACGCAAACAGGAACGCCATCCCGCGTCAACCGGACATCAGTCTCTATGGCGTCAACTCCGGCAGCCGCCGCAGCCTTGAAGGCAGAGATGCTGTTTTCCGCAGCCAGTGCTGCGCCCCCGCGATGGGCGATCGCAAGCGGGCGACGGTCCGGCGAGCGCTTCCATAAGCCAATGGCCATACATTCCCCTATAGAGAGCTCGACCAACTCGATCGGGCTCACCATAGGTTTCAAACGGCCGCTACACCAGTCGTTGTTTCGCAGCGATCTAGATGAGCACTAGGCCAGCGTCTTTTCGATCTGCTCGACCGCCCAGTCGACCTGGCTCTTGGTGATCACCAGCGGCGGGGCGAGGCGGATCGTGTTCTCGTGCGTGTCCTTGGCGAGCAGGCCGCGGTCCTTGAGGGTGTAGCAATACTGGCGGGCGCCACCGGCTTCAGGCACGAGTTCGACCGCCATCATCAGTCCGCGGCCGCGCACGTCCTTGACGATGTTGGAGCGGATGGAGCGCAGCCCTTCCTGGAAATAGTCGCCCATCTTGGCGGCGTTCTCGATCATGCCTTCCTCGGTCAGGACCTTGAGTGCCGCGCGCGCCACGGCGCAGGCAAGCGGGTTGCCGCCGAAGGTCGAGCCGTGCTGCCCCGGCTTCAGGACACCCAGCACTTCGGAATTGGAAAGGACCGCCGAGACCGGATAGAAGCCGCCGGAGAGCGCCTTGCCGATCAGCGTCACGTCGGCCTCGATCCCCTCATGCTCTTCCGCCAAAAGCTTACCAGTACGGCCGAGGCCGGTCTGGATCTCGTCGAGGATCAAGGTCACCTTGTGTTGAGTGCAGAGTTCCCGCACGCGCTTGAAATAGCCGGTTGGCGGGATGATGACGCCTGCTTCGCCCTGAATCGGCTCGATCAGCGCCGCAACCGTGTTTTCGTTGATGGCGGCGGCAAACGCGTCGGCGTCGCCGAAGGGGATCGTGCGGAAGCCGGGCGTGTAGGGACCGAAGCCGGTGCGGGCGTCCGGGTCCGTGGAGAAACTGATGATGCTCAGGGTCCGGCCATGGAAATTGTCGGCGCAGACGATGATCTCGGCCTTGCCCTCAGGCACGCCCTTCACCTCGTAGCCCCATTTGCGCACTGCCTTGATGGCGGTTTCAACGGCTTCGGCGCCCGAGTTCATCGGCAGGATCTTGTGCGAGCCGGTCAGCGCCGCGAGTTCCTCGTAGAGATGGGCGAGCTGGTCATTACGGAAGGCGCGGGAGGTCAGCGTCAGCTTGCCGGCCTGCTCGACCATCGCCGCCAGAATCTTGGGGTGGCAATGGCCCTGGTTCACCGCCGAATAGGCCGACAGGCAGTCGAGATACCGCTTGCCGTCGGTATCCCAGACATAGACGCCTTCGCCCCGGGTCAACACGACATCGAGCGGCTTGTAGTTGTGGGCGCCGAGGCGCTGTTCGGTGTCGATCAGGTTCTTCGAGTTGCTCATGGTCGGTTCTCCTCAGGCGGCGCGGGTCGGACGGTCGAAAATGCGGCGGCCGAAGAGGCTTGCCGTCAGTTCCACTAGGATCCGGGCGCTCTTGCCACGGTCGTCCAGGAAGGGGTTCAGCTCCACGAGGTCGAGCGAGGAGACGAGGCCGCTGTCGCAGAGCATCTCCATGATGAGATGCGCTTCACGGAACGTCGCGCCACCGGGCACCGTCGTGCCGACGCCGGGCGCGATTTCCGGATCGAGGAAGTCGACATCGAGGCTTACATGCAGCAGGCCGTTGGCATCGGACACGACGCCAAGGATCTGGCGGATCGCCGCGGCAACGCCCTGTTCGTCGAGCCAACGCATGTCGAAGACGTTGACGCCATGCTCCTTGATGAGCTCCCGTTCAGACGCATCGACCGACCGGATGCCGACCTGAAAGACGTTTCGCGGATCAACGAAGGGGCGGTCCTTCGGCAGGATCTCGGCAAGTTCGGCCTGGCCGCAGAAATAGGCGACCGGCATGCCATGGATATTGCCGGAGGGCGAGGTCGCCGGGGTGTTGAAATCGGAATGGGCGTCGAGCCAGAGGACGAAGAGCGGCCGGCCCTGCTGGGCGGCGTAGCGCGCCATGCCTGATACCGTGCCCATCGACAGGCTGTGGTCGCCGCCAAGGATCAGCGGAAAGCGTCCGGCCGCGGCCGCATCATAGACACCGGCTTCGAGCGCACGGGTAAATGCGCCGACGACACGCAGGTTGTGGGCCTTCGGATGGTTCGGCAGATCGCGCGCCGGAACGACATGAACATCCCCGGCATCGACCACATCATGGCCAAGATCGATCAGTGTCTGGTCGACGCCCGCGATGCGAAGGGCAGCTGGACCCATCGCGGCGCCCCTGCGCCCCGAACCCTCTTCCAGTGGTGCTCCAATGAGCGTGACCGATCTTGCTTGTGGCTGCATGCGTCCCTCTTTAGCTCGTGTTTTCCGAAAGCATATTGAGATATCGGCGCGGCGACAAATAGATGAAAAAGTGCCGATAATGCGCTATGATTGACCAGTTTGATAAGTGCATTTTGACAAAGTGGCAGCCATGGACGATCTCGACCAAGAACTTCTCAGCGCCTTGCGACACAATGCGCGCACGCCGGTTTCTTCGCTGGCGGCAATGACCGGTGCATCGCGTGCGACGGTCGCGGCGCGCATCGACCGGCTGGTTGCCAACGGCACAATCACGGCGTTCACCGTTCGCACCGGCCATGAAACCCGCGCGGCCGGAGTGCGCGCGATCGTCATGATCGAAGTACTCGGCAAGCTTGCGGACAAGGTCGCCGATCAGCTCCGTGGATTGCCGCAGGTGCGTGCCCTGCACAGCACCAACGGGAAATGGGACTTCATTGCCGAACTTGAGGACCGCGACCTCGTCTCCTTCGACGAAACGCTTCGCCGCATCCGGCTCATCAATGGCATCAATACGACGGAAACCAACATCCTGCTGAAAACCAGCAAGACCGGTTTCTAGTATTCGTGTTCGTAAACGACGCCGGCTTCCCCTTCGCCGTCGCCACCCGCGCCGGCGCGCAACTTCACGCCACGGCCGACATCGAAATTGATGATTGCCTTCGCGCCGCCCTTGCCGGTGGTCTGCTGCAATTCGAAATAAGTCCGGTCATTCAGGTAGCGGCCAACGCTGACGGTGGTGCGGCCTTTGGCATCGGTGCTGATGTCGAAATCGTCGACGCCAAGCTGATTGCGCAGGCCCTGGAACAGCGATCCGGAGCGCCCGCCGGCCAACTGGGCGACGGCATCGGCAAGCTGAGCGATCTGAACCGGCGACAGCCTCGACATTGATTGACCGAAGATCAGTTGCGCCAGAACTTCGTCTTGCGGGAGGGCCGGAGACGACGAGAAGGTGATCGAGGGATCGGTTGCGAGCCCGCTGACATCGACCGTCAGCGTCGTGGAACCGGAAGTGGAGCTTGCCTCCAGCTCAAGGGCGGGGGTGAGGTCACCGGCAAAGGTGATACGGCTTCTATTGGTGAAATCGAGGCGTCGGTTGAGAATCGTCAGGCGACCGCGCCGCATGGTGAAGCCGCCGGAAACGACGGGCTCCGCCGCCGTTCCCCTGATCGTGACGCTACCGCCCAGTTCGGCATCGATACCGCGACCACGCACGAAGATCTGCGAGGGAGCGTCCAGCTGAAGATCGAGATTGAAGGAGTTGGATTTCGCGCGGGCACCCTGCTGCGACTCGTCGCGCAACTGGGCAAGAACCCCCTTGGGGGCGTTGACGTGCTTGACGTCGATTTCGCGCAGCGAGGTCGGCAGCCTCTCGGGGACGGTGATCGAGGCTCTTTCCAGATGCAGCCTGCCGTTCAGGGTGGGATTTGCGAGCAGCGGACCGCGCAAACCGATCGTGCCGTCGACGGTCGCCACCACGAGCGTTCCATCGACGTAGACCGCTCTGTCGAGCCTGACGTCGATGTTCGCAGGGAAGTTGGAGGCAGGTTGGATTCCGATGCTGCCGGATGCTGAGATGCTGCCACCGCTGGCAAGCTGGCCAGTCAGGCGCGAGATCACGGCTTGGTTTCCGGTGAACCGGATGTCTGCCGCCAGATTGTTGATCGCAAGGTTGCGACGGACATCGACGATCCTTGCGCCACTGGTCGCAACCGTGCCGTTGATCAACGGCGCGGCCGCGGTGCCGCCAATCTGCAGATCAAAATTGGCCCTGCCATCGGCAACGAACCCCTGGGCGGCAAGCTGCGCACCGAGCACGGCGAACGGCAGGTTGCCGGAAAAGCGCAGGTCCAGCGCGCGATTGCCTGTAATGCCAACGTTGCCACCGCCCCGCAGGGACAGCCCGCTCTCGCCCGTCACATTGGTGTCGATCGTCAGCCGGTTGTCTTGCAGTCTTCCGTTCGCAGTTATGCTGAGCGGCGAAAGCCCGGCGCTTCTGGTCTGGCTGGTGGCGGCGCCCCTCCAGTCAAGGTTGAATTCCACAGCGGGCACGGGCAGTCGGCCCGATGCCCTGACGGTGCCCGAAACATTGCCTTCGGCGGCAAGCCCCGGAACGAAAGCGTTGGCAAGCCCGGCGGGAAGATTGGAGATGTCGGCATTGGCCGTCAGCGACGGGGCATTCGGTCCAGTGATGACAAAGTTGCCGCCAGCTCTCATCGACACGCCGCTGCCGCTTAGGTTCGTCATGAAGTCGACCCTGCCGTCCGCAAGCCTTCCGCTTGCATTCGCCGAAAGCGGCCGGATACCGGATGCCCTCGTCTGCGTGGTTGCGACATTCCTCCAGTCCAGCCTGAAATCGATGATTGGGTTGGTCGCTGTTCCCGACGTCCTTGCCGTGCCCGAGATGGTTCCTTCCGCCCCCAGGTTCGGGACGAAGCCATTAGCGAGGCTCGCGGGCAGATCCACGATATCGGCATCGACCGAGAGGCCCGCGACTCCGGCGCCTTGGAGGATTGCCGTACCCCTTGCCTTCAGCAGGGTGGTGCGAGTGCTGTTCAGCGTTGCATCAAAGGAGAGCCTGTTGTCGGCGAGGTTGCCGGTCGCGTTCAGCCGAAGGCCAGAAAGGCCGGCAGCCCTGGTCTGACGAGTCCCGGCGTTGTTCCAATCGAGCTTGAAATCGACGGCCGGCATCGGTAGCGATCCGGACGCGGTTGCCGTTCCCGAGATTGTTCCTTCGGCACCGAGATCAGGCATGAAGTTGTTTGCCAGCGCGGCAGGAAGGTTGCGAAGCGTGGCATCCGCCTGCAGGCTCTTCACGGCCGTACCTTCGACAGTAACCTTTCCTTTCGCCGTGAGGGCGGAGCCGCCATCGCCGTCGAGATTCGTCTCGAAATCGAGCGTGTTGTTGGCGAAGGTTCCCTTGGCGCCAAGTGCGAGGGCGGAAAGGCGTGCTTCCCTCGTCTGAGTGGTTGCGAGGTCCTTCCAGCTGACGTCGAAGTTTGCCGTCGGCTGTTGCAGCGTCCCGGAAGCGGACGCGGTGCCTGATATCGTACCACTGGCGCCGAGGTTCGGGACGAACGCGTTTGCCAGGCTTGCGGGAAGATTGCGTATCGTGGCGTTGGCCGTCAGGTCCTGGATTTTCGTTCCCGCCAGGGAGACGTTGCCGGAGGCGTTCAACGCCACCCCGCCGTCCGCCCTAAGGTCGCTCTGGACGGTCAATTTTTCATCCGCGAAATTGCCCGTCGCCGTCAAGTTGATGCCAAAGAGGCGGGCTGCCCTGGTGTGGCTGGTGGCCGCGTCCTTCCAGGAAAGGTCGAAGGTTGCTGTCGGTTTCGGCAACTTGCCGGAGGCCGATATCGTGCCTGATATCATGCCTTCCGCGGCAAGATTCGGCACGAAGCCGTTGGCCAGGGCAGCCGGAATGTTGGCGAGCTGCCCATCGAGCTTCAGCGTCTGAGCGTCGGCGCCTGCCACGGTGTAGGTGCCGGTCGCCTTTAGCGACATGTTGCCGCTACCGCGTGCGTAGGTGTTGAAGCTGAGAATATTGTCCTTGAGGTTGCCGCTCGCCGTCAGCCCAAGCGACGAGAGCTTGGCGCTTCTGGTCTGGCTCGTCGCGGCATTCTTCCAGTTCAGTTTGAAATCGAGCGCCGGGTCGGGCAGCTTCCCGGCCGCCGTGACGTTGCCCGAGATCGAACCTTCGGCGGCAAGATCCGGAACAAATGCATTCGCCAATCCGGCCGGGATGTTGACGATATCAGCATCCACCTTCAGCGACTGCGCGTTCGGGCCACCGGTCACGACATTGCCAGCGGCCTTCAGCGATACGCCGCCCTTGCCGCTGAGGTTCGTTTGAAAATTGAGTGTGTTGTCGGCAAAGGTCCCGTTTGCACCGATCGCCAGCGGCGACAGGCCGGCGCCCTTTGTCTGGCTGGTGGCGGCATCCTTCCAATTCAGGTCAAAGTTGGCAATCGGCGCTGCCGGTGTGCCGGTCACGACGACCTTCCCCGAAATTGTGCCTGCGGCATCGAGCTTCGGCACGAAACTGTTGGCAAGGCTTGCGGGCAAATTCCGGATGTCCGCCTTGATATCAAGAGTCTCGCCGACGGTACCGCTCAGGTGGACCGAGCCATCGCCGATCTTCAGTTCCATCGCATCAAGCGTCACGGTGCCGCCACTGATCGACACTTCCGACGGCGACGCAAGCTCCACCGGAATGTTGCGCGGTTTCGCCGAGAAACGGTCGAGGCGAAGCAGCGTCGTGCCGGCGTTCACCTCGACATTCCCCGATGCGACCAACGGATTGGCATCATAGCTGGCGCCGAGATCGAAGTTCGTCCGGTTCTGTTGCTGCGTGAAACTCAGCTCCAGGCTTTCAGCCTTGTTAGGACCGGAAGCAAGTTCCTCCGCTTTGATCGTGCCAGTCGCGGCAAATGCTTTGAGGTCGGTGACCGCGACGTTGATGTCTGGCCTGACGATGGCAAAGGTGTCACGTTTCAGGCCGCTGCCAGATGCTACGACCTTGAGGGCGATCCTGCCGTTGTCGTTGGCGATATCGACCGATCCCTTCAGGTCGCCTTCTGCCTTCTGTCCGGCAAGTGCCGCGAGAAGGCTGATATCCGGGAAGTCGAACGTCGCCTGTCCGGTCGGCGCAAACGCCGGCGACAGTTCGACGTGGCCGGTCAGGCGATTGTTGCCGACGTCGGCGGCGATCGACGGCAGCCGGATGTTTCCGTCCACGGCCTGAACAGCGGTGCTGACGTTGATCGGCTGGTTGTCGATCGTGCCCTTGGCGGTGATGTCTGCTTGCGGCGCCTTCGGGTCCGCCGTTCCGGAAACGTTGATGTCGAGGTCTTTGACCTGCCGGCCGGCCATTACCAGTGATGGCCCTTTGATATTGGCCGCTATTGCGAGAGCCGAAACATTGCCTTTTGCGCTTAGCTGGTAGTTCAATTCGCCCGCTGCGCCTGCCAGCAGCGGCTGCATATCCAGAATACGACCCGAGAGGTTGGCATCGAGCCTATCTTCGTCGAGCACGACCGCGCCGGTCGCCTCGAGGGAGCTCGACTTGATGGAGAGGTTCGAGACGTTGAATTTCGAAGGAACGGTTCCCGCGACCTGGCCCTCGATCACGATTGGTGCGTTGAAACGCGTCGCGACCGCAGGCGGCAGCGCGGCTGGCTGGATGGTCAGCTTGGCATTGCCGGTCAACGCGCTGGCGCTCAATTTGTAGGAACCGTTGAGGGCTGCTGTTGCCGAAGCGCTTTCGATCGTGGCGCCGTTGAAGCCGAGCGCATCCGGCGAAATCTGCAATGGCAGGGTGATGGTAACGGGGCCTTGAATTGCCCGGTTGATGTCGGGATTGACGAAGGACGTATCACCGGCGGCGAGCGTAATCTGAACGCTTCCGGTGCGACCGGCGAGATTGAAATTGTCGCTCTTTGCCGTCAGCTTCACGTTGCCAATCGTCGCCTGGGGCAACATGGCGGAATCGAGGGAGGCACTGGCGTTGAGGCGGGAGGCCTTGGCGTCGCCGGTCAGGGAAAGATTGATGCCGGAAATTAGAAACCGCGCTTCGCCTTCGGTCAGCGGCCAGCGGAAATCGACGGGTCCCGATGTTCCCAAGAGATTGGCGTTCAGGCTGTTCTTGCCTCGTGGATCCAGCGTGCCCGATGCGGCGATGACCATCGCGCCGGTTGCCAGATTGCCGGTCTGGATGTCGATCTTTCCCCTGTTGTCGAAGTTCGCGGCGACGTCGATGTTCGTCTGCCCGGCAAAGAGCGGACGGAAGGCCGCTGGCAGCAGCGAGCTGAGGTCGCCACCACCCTTGAGGTCGAGGTGGTGAAGGCTTTCCGGCGTCAGCGTGTGGTGCGCTTCGATCGAGGCGCGTTGCTGTCCGTCGAGTGCTGCCTGCAGCTGGCCTCGCCAATCCGAGATCGGTCCATCTCCGGTCAGGCTGATTTCCACCGCCGGGTTGCCGGGCAGCGCCAGGACACCTGCGAGCAACCCGCCCTTTGGTTCCGTCAGTTTTGCCTTCACCCGCAACTGGTTGCGATCCGGCATGAAGGCGACATCGGCGATCAGCTTGGCATCCGGAACATCGTGACGGCGGACATTGATCGAGGCATTGCCGCCTTCATTGTCGGCACGCAGGCTGCCGTCCGCGGCAAGTGTGAAGGCCCGCCCGATCAGCGGTTCGGCGAGGTTGATCTCCGGCAGGGCGATCTTGTCTATGTCGAGCTTGATCGGCAACGAGAAGCCGCTGTCGCTTTGACCCTCTGCAGCCGGACGGGACGGAAGTGTGCGCACCGGTTGTCTGAGGATGTGGATTGCCGCGGCTTCGACGCTTGTGGCATGGAACCGGCCGGTTAGGAGCGCCAAGGGATTCCAGTTAATCGCCAGCCTGTCGACCCGAGCGAAGACGCCCCTGGTGTCGGAGAGCACGATTTGGCTGGCGCGCAGCCCGCCAGTCAGCAGCCCGCCGGGATCCTGAACCTTGATGGTCATATCCCGATTCGAAAGGCTCGAGGCGACCCTGTCGGTGACGATGCGCGCGCCAAAGGACGTGAAGCCGAAAACACCGATGGCGATGGCAAGAAGGACCAGCACGACACCAGCCGAATAGGCCAGCAGTCGCACGATCCAGTTCAAGATTTTCGCCAGTGTCTGCATGGCCGCGGACATTACTCCGTTTCTATGGCGGCTCAAGGCGCGCGAGGCGCCACGAGCCGCGAGCGGGTTTAGAATGACTGACCGATGCCAGCGTAGATGCCGAAATCCGTGCCATCCTCGTACTTGTTGAGCGGTACTGCAAAATCAAGCCGCAGTGGACCAAATGGCGTCGCATAGCGAACGCCGATGCCTGCACCGGCCCGAATGTCGGAAAAATCGGGCGCAATGTCTGCTGAAACCGTCCCGACATCGATGAAGGGCACTATCCCGATCGTATCGGTAACCTTTATCCGGGTCTCGAACGACGCAGTGACATAGGATGCGCCACCGGTCTCTTCATTGTCGGCGTTGCGGGGCGAGATCTCCTGGTAACTGAAGCCGCGAACCGAGCCGCCACCGCCAGCAAAGAATCGGCGTGTAGCAGGAATGTTCTGGAGATCGTCTGCCCCGACAAGGAAACCTGCGGCAAGCTTGCCGGCAAGAACGATGCGGTCCTCCGCTCCCAGCGCATGATATCCGGTGATCAAGCCCTCGAAGCTCGAGAAGAAGGTCCCGTTGTAGGTCTCGTAGCTTGGCGTTGCCTTGAGCATCCCCCGATAGCCCTCGGTCGGATCGAACTTGTTGTCGCGCGCATCGCGGTCATACTGGAAAGGCAGCGAGAAGGTCAGGTAGCTGTTGTTGCCAAAGGCATCGTCATCGCGTTCCCAGCTCACCTCGCCGGCGCCGGTTATCGTATCCAGGTCCGACAGCTCGTAGGAAAGACCGAGGGAGGCGGTGACGAGTTTTGCAGTATAGGCGTCGGGGTTTTCGGTTTTGGCAAGGACGCTGGCCCGCAAGGTCGCGGCCGGTACAAACGCGCCGGGTTTGGTGAAGGTAATACCGGCTGAATAGTCGAGATCGCCGATGTTGGTCGTTTCGCCCAAGCGGCCCACAGACCCTTCGATGCGCAGCGCCTCCGCCTCGCCGAAGAGATTGCGATGACCCCAATAGCCGTTGATGCCGAAGCCGTCCGTTGTCGAATACTGGGCGCCGATGCCGAGATAGCGCCGCTTGCCCTCCGACACCTCGATCGTCATCGGCAAAGTGCCGTCTGGCGCCAGTTCGTCAGCCTCGTGGATGGTGACGCTCGAGAAGACGCCCAATGCGCGCAGTCGTTCGCCTGCCTTTCGCAGCGCCTCCGGCGAATATTGTTCACCCTTGTTCAGCCGCGAATAGCGCTGGATGAAGCCCGGTCGAACGGCCTTTTCGCCCGTGACGCCGACATCGCCAATTGGGGCGACCGGGCCACCCTCGGCGGCGAGGACAATGTCAGCCGTGCTCGTCCTGTGGTCGGCTATGACCTTGCGGGTCGTCAACTTCGCCAGCGGCCGGCCTTCGCTTTTCAGCTGCTCGACGATTTTGTCGCCAGCCTTGATGATCGTCAGCGAACCGGCTGTCTCACCCGGAGCAAGATCGTAGTCGGCTGGATTGCGTCGTGCAGCATCGCCGCCGAACTGCACCTCACGGACCTTGAAGACGGGACCTGCGGCAACGCTGATTGTCACCGGTACTGGGCGCGAGCGATTGAAGGTGGGATTGGGCGGCAGGTCATCGATGTTTCGACCATCAACCCTGATCGTTACGATGCCGCCGTAGCGGGCCTTTTCAAAGAGGGCGGCAAGCAGGCGTTCGCGGTCGTCTCTGGCCTTGACGACGACGCCCAGATCGCCCGAGACGGGCCGATCCTTGTCGCCGACCAGACGGGAACTGTTTTCCAATGCTTCCTTGAGATCGGGATCGCTCGCGTCGGTCGTCAGTGTCACATCGTAGCGCACCGGATCGGGCACCTGGTCGCTGGCCGATTCGTCGTCCTTGCCCCACAACGTGATGCCGAAAAGCTTGAAGGCGAAAGCCTCTGAGACGAGAGCCGGCGAAAACGCAAATGCAGCCGCGACCACCAACATGGTGCCTACGCGCCGATACGCTATACCCGGTTTCGGTGCCGTCCCTCTAATCTGCATCCACCGCTTTTGGTTACACTAGAATTAAGCTTCGCGCCCCCCGGCCGGCGGCAACCTTAGCGGCAAAATTCCTCGACGTGTACCGTTTTAAATCGCTTAGCCGCTGAAATGGTGGAAAAAAAAGAAATCCCGGGCGCCGAACCCGGGATTCGAGATGATTTCGGACCGGCTCAATAGTCGCCGCGGCAATCGTCGATATACCGGCGGCCATACTCGTCGCGATAGTAGCACTGTCCCGGCTGCTCCGCGACGCGGCCGATAAGAGCGCCCGAAACGCCGCCGACCGCCGCGCCAACGGCTGCCCCGCGTACATTTCCCGTCACCGCGCCGCCGATGATCGCGCCGGAGGCTGCGCCGATGCCTGCCCCGCGCTCAGTCGGTGTACAGCTTGCGATCGACAGGCCGATCAAGGCGAATGCGACAATCTTCTTTATCAAAATATTCTCCTAGGTTGGTCGCCCTCAATAAGAGCTGTGGCCGTCCCTGATTCTTTTTTGTCATGCTAGCCGTCAAACTGTGGCGCAAAAGCAGCGACCCTGCCTTCGGCTTCCGCTTTCGCACAATTGGTGGTGCAATTGCGCGCAAATGCGCCACAACCGAACGCGCTGAATTTTAATTAGCCTCCCTAAAGTAGTGGTTGATCCCAAAGCGAAAACGTCAAATGATACCGTCCGCGCCTGGAGGAGGCGCGAGGAGGAAATCATGGCGAAAGTGAAACTGACGGTGAACGACCGGGCAGTCAGCGGTGACTGTGAAGAGCGTACGCTTCTTGTCCATTTTATTCGCGAAAAACTCGGCCTGACGGGAACGCACGTCGGCTGCGATACCAACCAATGCGGTGCCTGTGTCGTTCACATGGATGGCAAGTCAGTGAAGAGCTGCTCGATCCTTGCCGTCCAGGCGTCGGGTTCGACGATCACCACCATCGAGGGGCTTGCCAGCAACGGTGAGCTGCATCCCGTTCAGGCTGCCTTCAAGGAACACCACGGCCTGCAATGTGGATTCTGCACGCCAGGCATGGTGATGACGGCCGTCGACATGATTTCGCGCCACGGAGGCGATCTGGACGAGAAAACGGTCCGCCATGAGCTCGACGGCAATATCTGTCGCTGCACCGGCTACCACAACATCGTCAAAGCCGTTCTGTCTGCCAACGAGCAGATGCATGGCGCTGCCAAGCAGGCGGCCGAGTAGCTCTCAGGATTGTCTGGCTGACTGCCGAACACGATTCTCTTTGGCGGAATGCCAGGCCCGAAACCCCATTGGGAGGACATTATGGGTGTTGAAGGAATTGGTGCGCGCGTCGCACGAAAAGAAGACAAGCGGTTCCTGACCGGCAAGGGCCGTTACACGGACGACATGGTCATGCCGGGCATGAAATTCGCCTATTTCATCCGCAGTCCGCATGCGCATGCCAAGATCACGAGGATTGATGCCGCCTCGGCAAAGGCAATGCCGGGTGTTATCGACGTGCTTGATGGCAAGCAGTTGCTCGCTGACGGGATCGGCAACCTCATCTGCGGCTGGATGATCCATTCGAAGGATGGTTCGCCGATGAAGATGGGCGCCTGGCGCCCGCTGGCGGTGGAGACCGTTCGTTATGTCGGCGATGCCGTTGCCATCGTTGTCGCAGACTCGCTCGCCGAAGCGCGCGATGCCGCGGAAGCCGTCGTCATCGACTACGAGGAATTGCCTGTGGTCGTCGAGGCAGTCGAGGCGCTGAAACCAGGAGCGCCGCAACTTCATCCGGAAGCTCAGAACAACCTGATCTTCGACTGGCAGCTCGGCGATGGTGCGGCAACCGACAAGGCCATTTCCGAAGCGGCGCACGTCACGGAAATCGAGATCCACAACAACCGCCTGTCTCCCAATGCGATGGAGCCGCGCGCTGCGCTCGGTATCTATGACGCTGCCGAAGATCACTATACCTGCTACACGACCAGCCAGAACCCGCATGTCGCGCGCCTCGTGATGAGCGCGTTCTACAATGTCGCGCCCGAGAACAAGCTTCGGGTGATCGCCCCAGATGTCGGCGGCGGCTTCGGCTCGAAGATCTACATCTATCCTGAGGAGATCGTCTGTCTCTGGGCTTCCAAGAAAACAGGCGTGCCGGTGAAATGGAACTCCGATCGCACGGAGGCCTTCCTCACGGATGCGCATGGCCGCGACCACGTCTCCAAGGTCAAAATGGCTTTCGACAGCGACCATCGCATCATCGGGCTGAAGGTCGACACCATCTGCAATCTCGGCGCCTATATGTCGCTGTTTTCGTCGGCGGTTCCGACCTATCTCTACGCGACGCTGCTGTCCGGCCAATACGATATTCCGGCCATCCATGCCAACGTGCGGACGGTCTACACCAACACCGCGCCGGTTGACGCCTATCGTGGTGCCGGCCGTCCCGAGGCGACCTTCCTGCTTGAACGGACGATGGAAACGGCGGCCCGCGAGCTTGGTATTTCGCCCGCCGAGTTGCGGCGGAAGAACTTCATCCGGGCCTTCCCGCATCAGACGCCTGTGATCATGAACTATGACGCGGGCGACTACGAAGCATCGCTCAATGCGGCGATGCAGGCGGCCGACTGGAACGGCTTCCCGGCGCGCAAGGCCGAGGCTGCCAACCGCGGCCTGAAGCGCGGTCTCGGCATGAGCTGCTACATCGAGGCGTGCGGCATAGCGCCCTCGCAGGCGGTCGGATCGCTTGGTGCGGGCGTCGGCTTGTGGGAGTCGGCAGAGGTTCGCGTCAATGCGGTAGGCACGATAGAAGTGCTCACCGGGTCGCACAGCCACGGGCAGGGGCACGAGACGACATTCGCGCAGCTTGTGTCGGATCGTCTCGGCGTTCCGCTGGAGAGCGTGTCGATCGTGCATGGCGACACCGACAAGGTGCAGATGGGCATGGGCACCTACGGCTCGCGTTCAGGCGCTGTCGGCATGTCTGCTGTGGTCAAGGCGCTCGACAAGGTCGAAGCCAAGGCCAAGAAGATCGCCGCCCATCTGATGGAAGCCGACGAAGGCGATATCGTCATCGAGAACGGTGAGGTGAAGGTTGCCGGTACAGACAAGAGCCTTCCCTGGTTCCAGGTGGCGCTGGCCGCCTACACCGCACACAACCTGCCGGGCGGCATGGAGCCGGGGCTGAAGGAAACTGCCTTCTACGACCCGTCCAACTTCACCTTCCCCGCCGGCTGCTATATCTGCGAAGTCGAGGTCGATCCGGAAACCGGCAAGACCGAGATCATCCAGTTCGTCGCTGCGGACGATTTCGGCAACATCATCAATCCGATGATTGTCGAGGGCCAGGTGCATGGCGGTATTGCGCAGGGGATCGGTCAGGCCCTGCTCGAGGGCGTGCATTATGACGAGAACGGTCAGTTGTTGACGGCAAGTTTCATGGACTACGCCATGCCGCGCGCCGACGACTTGCCGTCGTTCAAGGTGTCGCATCAGGTAACGCCGTCCCCGAGCAATCCGCTCGGCATCAAGGGGTGCGGCGAGGCTGGCGCGATCGGGTCTCCTCCGGCACTCATCAATGCCATCACCGATGCCATCGGCAACAACATGCTGACGATGCCCGCCACACCACAGAAAGTGTGGATGGCAGCGCGCGCGGTTCATTGAGGAGGAACGACGATGTATCAGACCAACTATCACCGCGCGTCCTCGGTCGATGAAGCCGTCAGGATGATTTCGGGAACATCCGAAGGCAAATATGTCTCCGGCGGCATGACGCTCATACCGACGATGAAGCAGCGTCTCGCCGCGCCGAGCGACCTCGTCGATCTCAGGCATATTCCGGCGATGCAGGGCATCAAGGTCGATGGTCGCAAGGTGACCATCGGGGCGGCCACATCGCACGCCGAAGTCGCTGCATCAGCGGCTCTGCGTGCGGTTTGTCCCGCCATCTGCGACCTTGCCGGCATGATCGGCGATCCGCATGTCCGTCATATGGGCACGATCGGTGGTTCGATTGCCAACAACGATCCTGCGGCGGACTATCCCTCGGCCATGTTGGCGCTGAATGCCAGCATCGTCACCAACAAGCGCGAGATTGCTGCTGACGATTTCTTTACCGGCTTGTTCGAGACGGCCTTGGAAGATGGTGAACTGGTCACCGCCATCAGTTTCGAGACGCCCGAGAAAGCGGGATATTCGAAGTTTCCAAATCCGGCATCGCGTTATGCGATGACGGGGGTCTTCGTTACCAAGGGCGCTGGTGGCGTAAGGGTTGCCGTCACCGGGGCGGGAGCCAACGGCGTCTTCCGCGAAACCGCCATGGAAACCGCCCTCAAAGCGAACTGGTCCGCCGGTTCGATCGCTGGCATCGATGTCAATCCTGCCGGACTGATGTCGGATTTGCATGCGAGTGCGGAATACCGCGCCAACCTGATCAAAGTGATGGCCAAACGCGCCGTCGCCGAGGCGGGCTGACACAAACGGTCGGATCGCGAGGCGGCGTGTCTGCCTCGCGATTCTTCGCTGCGTCTGGCCAAAACGAGCTTTTTCGAATTAAAATAATTCAAGGCTATGGGCCTTTTGCCGCAGTTGATGGTAAAGCGATGGCAAAGGGTTGACGTGCGTGCGTCGGTTGGCAACAAACGCTCGCACGACACTGGAGCATGACATGGATTTCGAAGCGTTTTTCAAAAGCGAGCTGGATGGCCTTCACAGCGAAGGTCGCTATCGCGTTTTTGCCGATCTTGAGCGTCACCGCGGCAGCTTTCCGCGCGCCACGCGACACACGGCGGACGGCCCGAAGGAAGTCACGGTCTGGTGCTCCAACGACTATCTCGGCATGGGCCAGAACCCGAAGGTGATCGAGGCGATGAAGAATGCCATCGATCACTGTGGCGCGGGTGCGGGAGGCACCCGGAATATCTCTGGCACCACCCACTATCACGTTCTGCTCGAGCACGAACTGGCCGACCTGCATGGCAAGGAAGCGGCGCTGATCTTCACCTCCGGCTATGTCTCCAACTGGGCAGCGCTCGGCACGCTCGGCGCCAAGATCCCCGGCCTGATCATCTTCTCCGACGCCTTGAACCATGCGTCGATGATCGAAGGCATTCGCTACGCCAAGTGCGACAAGGTGATCTGGAAGCACAACGACATCCATGATCTCGAAGCCAAGCTGGCCGCCGCCGATCCGAAGGCGCCGAAGCTGATCGCCTTCGAATCGGTCTATTCGATGGATGGCGACATCGCCCCGATCAAGGAGATCTGCGACCTCGCCGACAAATACGGCGCGATGACCTATCTCGACGAAGTCCATGCCGTCGGCATGTATGGTCCGCGCGGCGGCGGCATTGCCGAGCGCGAGGGCCTGATGGACCGCCTGACGGTCATCGAAGGCACGCTCGGCAAGGCATTCGGCGTCATGGGCGGCTACATCGCCGCCTCGACGGCGCTGTGCGACTTCATCCGCTCGTTTGCCTCTGGTTTCATCTTCACGACGGCGCTGCCGCCGGCCCTTGCTGCCGGTGCGGTTGCCTCGATCCAGCATCTGAAGGTCAGCCCGTTCGAGCGGGCGCGCCACCAGGATCGTGTCCGCAAGCTGAGGGCGCTGCTCGATCAGCGCGGCATTCCGCACATGCCGAACCCGAGCCACATCGTGCCGGTCATGGTTGGCGATGCCGCCAAGTGCAAGTGGATCTCCGACCTGCTGCTCGACAATTGCGGTGTCTACGTGCAGCCGATCAACTACCCGACGGTGCCGAAGAAGACCGAGCGGCTGCGCATCACTCCGACGCCGCTGCACAGCGACGCCGACATCGAACATCTCGTCGAGGCGCTGCATTCGCTCTGGGCGCGCTGCGCGCTGGCGCGGCACGTGGCCTAAAGGTACATTGTTTGGGAAAAGATTGGGCCGCCGTCAGGCGGCCTTTTCGCTGAGGGCTACCAGTTCGGCAGCGAGCCTGCGGGCTTCGGCATCGGCGGCAAAGACGTCGTCCATCGTCTTCGCTTCGCCGGTTGCGATCATCTTGTCCATCACCGCTTCGGCAATGTCGGCCATGGACAGGAAGCCGATCCGTTCCTCGACAAACGCGTGAAACGCAATTTCCTCGGCCGCATTCATGATGGCGCCCTGTAGGCCGCCGCGTTCCAGCGCGGTGCGCGCCAGTCTGAGCGCCGGGAAACGCTGTTCATCCGGTGCCTCGAAGTCGAGGCGCGAGAGCTTGGCGAAATCCAGTCGCTCGACGTTCAGTGTCGGTCGGCGCGGGTAGTCGAGCGCGTAACCGATCGCCGTCCGCATATCGGGGCTGCCGAGCTGGGCGATGATCGATCCATCCGTGTAGCCGACCATCGAGTGAATGATCGACTGCGGGTGGACGATCACTTCGATCTGGTCCGGGCGAACGCCGAAGAGATGCTTCGCCTCGATCATCTCCAGCGCCTTGTTGAACATCGAGGCACTTCCGACCGAGATCTTCAGTCCCATCGACCAGTTCGGGTGCGCTCGCGCCGTTGCAGCGGTCACATTCGCCATGTCGGCGCGCGACCAGGTGCGGAACGGACCGCCCGAAGCCGTCAGGATGATCCGTTCGACGGCGTGCCGCTGGTCTTCGTCGAGAGACTGAAAGATCGCGCTGTGTTCGCTGTCGACGGGGATCAGCCGTCCGCCGCCCTTTGCCACTGCATCGACGAACAAGTCGCCGGCTGACACCAGGCATTCCTTGTTGGCGAGCGCGATCGTTGCGCCCTTGCGGGCGGCGGCCAGTGTCGGCGCGAGGCCGGCCGTGCCGACGATGGCGGCCATCACCCAATCCGCCTCGAGGTCGGCGGCCTCAGCCAGGCCCGATACGCCGGCGGCAACCGCAATGCCGCTGCCGGACAGTTCTTCCTTCAGCGAGTGATATTTGCCGTCGCTGGCGGTGACCGCAAGCTTGGCGCCTGACGATTTCGCCTGCTGCGCCAAAAGCTGGACGTTCTCGTTGCCCGTTACGACGGAGATCTCATAGCAGTCCCGACCGCCCAACTGCTCGATAACGTCGAGCGTATTTTGTCCGATCGAGCCGGTTGAGCCAAAAATACTGAGGCGCCTCGGCGCACTTTCGCCTGCCATCATCGGTGATTTCGCCAAAACTCTTGCATTGGCTCTGGCTGTACAGGGGATTGAAATGAGCGGCAAGTGTGCGGCGCAGCAGAAATCCAGCGAATCCGGGAGAGGGCGGTTGCCCCCTTGCCATGTCTAACAGGGTGGCGCGAAACCAATCGGCCAATTGCTGCGTTTCGTAATCGAGACAGGAGGAAGGCACATGGTTTTCAAGCAACCGACGTTCTATGGCGAACCCTTCGAACCCGAGACTGGAGCTAACCAGGATGCCGCGCTCGAGGAGGCCGTAGCGAATGCCTTGGCTGTCGCTGGTGGGATTGATGCGGCTGATGTGAAGGTGACGCTTGAAGGTCGTGAGCTCGTGCTGACCGGCATGGTTGCCACGGCAGCCGAGATCGAGCGTGCAACCGCCGTCGCGCGCGCTCTCGCGGGAACGCGGCCCGTGCGCAATGATATCAAGGTAGCGTAGTTATCCCTCAGCCGGCGAAGCGTTCCATCTGGAAGGCTGCGACCCGATCTGTCTTTGGCGTCGTGATCGGTCCCGCCGATTTATAGGTGGTTGCCAGCAACAGGCCGCTGACGACAAGATATGCGAATGCAAGCAACGTCAGTTTCATACGCATGGCGAGCACTCCCTCCGTTTTCCGCGAAACGCAGAACGGGTCGGAAAGTTCCGCCTTCCGAGAGTCGGAAGAAAATATGGTCCGGCAAGGCTTGCACTGGCTTGCTCGACCCGTCTTGTCGTAAAGAAGATCTGGCCGCTCTCGGCGGCCCAATGTGTTCGGCAAGGGAGTGCTTATGCGCAAAGCGATCATCGTCTGGGGCGGTTGGAGCGGCCACGAGCCTGAAGCGTGCGCCCACCGCGTCGCGGACCTGTTGCGCGAGGATGGCTTTGCCGTCGAGGTGACCGGCGACCTTGGCATCTTCGGGTCAGCTGTGATCGCGGGCGCCGATCTGCTCGTGCCTGTAGTTACCGGCGAGAAAATCGAGAAGGCGCACGCAGACGCGCTGGTGGAGGCTGTGCGCGGCGGTCTCGGCCTCGGGGGGCATCACGGCGCGCTGGCGACTTCATTCAAGGAGAGCGCACCGTTCCGGTATGTCTCCGGGGTAACATGGGTCTCCCATCCCGGCAACATCATCGATTTCCGCGTCAACGTGACCCGTCAGCATGATCCTGTGATGGCGGGGATTCCCGACTTCGACTATCGGTCCGAGCAGTACTACCTCCACTACGATCCGTCGGTCGAAATCCTGGCGACGACGCGCTTTTCCGGAGAGTATGATTCGGCCGCCCGCAACGTGACAATGCCCGTTGCCTTCAAGCGCCAGTTCGGACAGGGGCGTGTGTTCTATTCCGCTCTCGGCCATGTCGCGAGCGAGTTCGACCACCCCTATATGCGCCTCATTCTTCGACGCGGATTGTCCTGGGCCGCACGGCGCTAAGGCGGAGGACGGGTCGCCGGCAGGGCTAGATGTTCTCCGAGGTGTAGATATCGAAGGGCAGGAACGATTGACCCGGGACCGCGTCGTCCTCTGATCCTATCGAGGTTGTCATCAATGTGATCAGCTCGGTGCAGAGGTTCCTGACGGGCGTCGCGATCGCCATGGTCACCACGTCGTCGGCGAGTGCCGAGCGCGAGTCCGGCGTCAGTTCGTTGACGACGACGACAAGCTTGCCGGCGAGACCTTCTTCGCGAACGGCGGAGATCGCGCCTTCCATGCCGCCGCCGCAGACATAGAAGCCGACGAGATCAGGGTGCTGCTTGAGGAGATTGATGGTGGCTTCGTGCGTTATTTCAGGGGTTTCGAGGTTGATCAGCGTCTCGAGAACCTCGAAATCCGGGGCGTTCTCTCGAAAATAAGAGCGGAAGCCGATCTCGCGCAGTTCATGTCCATGATAGCGGTGGCTACCGACGAAGCAGGCGACCTTGCCGGGTTTCTTGGCAGCCTTTGCGATCATCCAGGCGGCCGTGCGGCCGACCTTTCGATTGTTCAGCCCGATATAACCCTGTCGCACGCCACTGGCGAGATCGGACAGAATGGAAAAGGCAGGAATGCCCCTGGCCTTCAGATCTTCAACCTCGGCCGCGACGGCCGGATAGTCCGGACCGACCAATGCGATCGCCTGGTTGCGGCTGGCGAGAAGCTTCAGCTTTTCAATGATCGCAGCAGGCGTGGACGCCGTCGCATATTCGATCTGGGCGGTTATGCGAGACGATGTGTTGGCATGCGCCGCTTGCTCGATTTCCCTGGCGAGCGTTTGGTAGAACGACTGCGTCGGACGCTGCAGAAGAAAGCCCAGCCGATGATGCGGGAGGTCCTGGAATACCCGTTGCCGGAGCAAGCCGACCGCATGGTAGCCGATAGAGGCCGCCGCGTTATAGACCCGCCGTGCCGTCTCCTCCCTAACCCGATGCCGGCCGTTCAGCACACGATCGACCGTCGCGACGCTGACGCCCGAAGCATTCGCCAGATCCTGTATTGTCGGTCGCTTCACCATTCGGTCCTTGCAAGAATCCATCATTGTGATGTGGTCGCAATGATGTCTTTTGATAGAATACATCAAGGCTGCATTGTCGCTTGATGAAAGTCAACATATTCTCGTCTGCATAGGCCGGGAGGGATGGCATGCGGGAGGTTGAGATGGCTGATCAGACGAGGAAGCGGGACTACAGCCTGCTCGGTGAAAGCGGCCGCACAGCCGTTGACATGGGATTGGCCGCCGCCGAGTGGTATCACACCGAGGTTGCGCGCAAGGACATGAAAGCGCTGATGCAGCGCTCCGACGCTCCGGCTATCCTTGACACGATCATCTGGCTGGGCGCAATGATCCTCCTTGGCGGACTTGGCGTCTACTTCTGGGGCTCGTGGCTCTGCGTGCCCTTCTTTCTGGCATATGGGGTGCTTTACGGTTCGGCATCGGATAGCCGCTGGCACGAGTGTGGTCACGGCACGGCCTTCAAGACGCGCTGGATGAACGACGCGGTCTATCAGATCGCCTGCTTCATGATCATGCGCAATCCGGTGACCTGGCGCTGGAGCCATACGCGCCATCATACCGACACTGTCATCGTCGGCCGCGATCCCGAAATTGCGGTAATGCGTCCGCCGGATCTGCTGCGGCTGATCCTGAACTTCTTCGGCATTCTCGATGTCTGGCACGCGATGGTCGACATGCTGCGCAATGCCGTCGGCGTCATCGGCGTAGAGGAGAAGACCTTCATCCCCGAGATGGAACAGCCCCGCGCGATACTTATCGCCCGCATCTGGCTTGCCATCTATGTCGCGACGATCGCCGTTGCGATTGCGATGGGCTCCATCCTGCCGCTGGTGCTGATTGGCCTGCCCAGGCTCTATGGCGCGTGGCATCATGTGCTGACCGGACTGTTGCAGCATGGGGGCCTCGCGGACAATGTCATCGACCATCGTCTGAACAGCCGCACGGTTCACATGAACCCCATCAGCCGCTTCATCTACTGGAACATGAACTATCACGTCGAGCACCACATGTTCCCGATGGTGCCCTACCATGCGCTGCCGCGCCTGCATGCGATGATCAAGCACGACCTGCCGGCGGCAAACCCGTCGATCTGGTCCGGCTATCGCGAGATGCTCCCGGCATTCCTGCGCCAGCTGCGCAATGAGGACTATTTCCTGAAGCGCGAACTGCCGGCGACGGCGCGTCCCTATCGCGAGGAATTCCACGCCGAGCTTGCGCCGGCTGCCCAATAAACAACGCCAAGCATAAGCCTGGGAGGACGAGATGAGCGGAAATTGGATCGAGGTCTGTGCCGTCGAGGACATCGACGAAGAGGACGTGATGCGGTTCGATCACCAGGGCAGGACGTTCGCGGTTTATCGCAGCCCCGACGATGAATTCTTTGCAACGGACGGATTGTGCACGCACGAGCAGGTCCATCTGGCCGACGGCCTGGTCATGGACGAGATCATCGAATGTCCCAAGCACAATGGCCGTTTCAACTACAAAACGGGGCAGGCGAAGGGAGCGCCGGTTTGCGTCAACCTCGGCACCTATCCCGTGAAGGTCGAAGACGGCGCTGTCTTCATCTCGATCTGAGGAGGCTGTCATGACCCATTTCGTGATCATCGGGGCAGGGGAATGCGGCGCCCGCGCGGCATTTGCCCTCCGCGAAAAGGGATTTGACGGCGAGATCACGCTGATTGGAAGCGAGGCGCTCGCGCCGTACGAGCGGCCGCCGCTTTCGAAGGCGTCCGACCAAGGGACTGAGGAACCGAAATTCATCGCCGAACTGGAGAGATATGCCGCAGGCGGCATCAGTCTGCTGACCGGCCTGACGGTTCAGGATCTCGACCGTCAAGCAAAGTCCGTTACGCTTTCCGATGGCTCTACCATTGCCTATGACAAGCTGTTGCTCGCGACCGGCGCCCGTGCGCGGGTGCTTCCTGATATTGCCGAGGACAGCAAGCATATCTGCTCGCTGCGCACCCATGCCGATGCGGTGGCACTTCGCAGGGCAATGGTGCCCGGAAAGCATATTGTCATCATCGGCGGCGGCTTTATCGGCCTGGAGCTTGCCGCGACGGCGCGTGCGCTCGGAACTTCCGTAACGGTCCTCGAGGGCCTGGAACGCGTGCTGAAGCGCGGCGTCCCGGAGGAAGTTGCCGGGGTGATCTGCGAACGGCATTCGCTCGAGGGCGTCGATATCCGCTGCGGGGTGGCTATAACAGCCATTGCGGAAGACGACGAAAAGGCCGTTGTCCACCTGTCCGACGGCAATATGATCGGCGCGGACCTCGTGCTTATCGGAATCGGCGCCACTCCCAATACGGAGCTTGCCGCGCGGGCCGGTCTCACAATCGACAATGGGATTGCCGTCGATGAATTCCTGCGCACCTCGGCGCCTGACATCTACGCAGCCGGCGACTGCTGCTCGTTCCCCCTCGCGATCTATGGCGGCCGGCGTGTGCGGCTCGAATCCTGGCGGAATGCCCAGGAACAGGGAGCATTGGCCGCCGCCAACATGATGGGGCTTGGCACATCCGTTTCCGCCGTTCCCTGGTTCTGGTCCGATCAGTATGACGTAACGCTGCAGATCGTCGGCCTCGCGGAGGGCGCCGTTCAGCATTTGCGCCGCGACCTCGGCGACGGCGCTTTCATTCTCTTTCATCTCGATGAAGCCGGCAGGCTGCTTGCGGCCAGCGGCATCGGTCGCGGCAACGTGGTCGCGCGCGATATCCGGCTTGCCGAAATGCTGATTGCGGCGCGCGCGCATCCGGATCCGGCAGCGCTTGTCGCAAGCAGCGTCAAACTGAAATCCCTCCTGGCCGCCTGACTGGCTGCCGCATTCTCAAGGTATCGGCGATGGGCAAACAACTGCGACCGACTGTGCATGACCTCCTAGCGATGAAGGGCAAGCGGCAGCTCAGCATGCTGCGCGTCGTGTCGCTCGAAGAGGCGGAAGCGGCCGAGGCTGCCGGCATCGACCTGATTTCCGTGCCGCCGGAACTTCTTTTCGATCCGCGGTTCCGCGATGCCGCCCCGGGGCGTTTTGCCATTCCGGGTGGCGAATACGGCCAGAGCGGCGCCACCACCGATGAGATCCTGCGCTCGGCGGTAAAGATGCGGGCGGCCTCGGCCGATGCCATCTATTGCGCCGCCAGCCTGCAGACGATCCGGCGGCTGCGCGACGAGCATATTCCGGTCTGCGGACACACGGGGCTTATCCCGTCGCATGCCACATGGACGGGCGGCTTTCGCGCGGTCGGCAAGACGGCCGAAACGGCGGCTCTTGTCTACAAGCAAGTGAAGGATCTGGAGGCCGCGGGTGCCTTCAGCGCGGAGATCGAGGTCGTGCCGGCCGAGGTAGCGGCAGCGATTTCTGAACGCACCTCCATGCTCATGATCTCCATGGGCGCCGGCAGCGGATGCGACGCCCAGTATCTCTTCTCCGAGGACGTGCTCGGCCTAAACCGCGGGAAATATCCGCGCCATGCCAAGGTCTATCGCAACCTGGCGGCCGAATATGACCGCATCCAGGCTGAACGGATCGCGGCATTCCGCGAATACGCTACCGACATCGCCAGCGGCGCCTATCCGGAGGAACGGCATCGCGTGTCTGTCGATGGGGAGGAGTTGGAAGGTTTTTTGTCACGGCTTTAGGTAGTCGGAGACCAAAAGCGTTTCTCTCCTCATCGCCTGACTACCTCGCTGGCACGTGGAAATGATTGCCGCCCAGTGGGTCGAGAAGGCGCGCGTGACCGCCGGCAAGGCAGATCGAGCTATTCGGGTGGGGGATCGGGGTATATGCTTCGCGATCATCGTGTTGGCGGAGGGGAAGACCGATGCGTGGGCTACGCAAGGCCGCCCACTTCACGAGGCGGTGAAGAGCGGCGACCCGACTGCCATCGCGGCCGCCCTCGACGCCGGGGCTGACATCGAAGAGCAGGACAAAGGGAGCCAATCCTCTTTTCCTGGCCATTCGTAGCGAACATCCCGAAGCGGCAGAGTTGCTGATCAAGCGCGGCGCCAACGTGAACAAGGAGTCGGCGATCGGTCTGCCGATCGCCGGTGCCGCCCTGACAACTCCCTGTTGGCGTGGGAGGGGACTTGGACGTTCGAGGACCTCAACATTTTTCTCGCCGGTCCAACCCTCACAACCCCAGGCGTAAACATGGAGATTCGTGGAGCGCCTGATGAAACTGATCGACTGAACGTGATCGCATATCTGCGAACGCTCAGCGACGCGCCGGTTCCGTTGCCCTGAACTCAGAGCGGAAGCGCGCAGTACGACACGGTTACTGAAAATAATGGTGATCCCGACGCGATTCGAACGCGTGACCCTCAGATTAGGAATCTGATGCTCTATCCTGCTGAGCTACGGGACCACTTGAGCGTCATGCATACAAAAGGCTTGGCCGGAAGCCAAGCTCTTTTGCATGTGTAACTGACGTCAGATTTCAGGCGCCGAGGCGCTGTTCGGCGAGCCGCACCCAGTAGGAAATGCCGTGGGCGATGGTTTCGTCGTTGAAATCGTAGGCGGGGTTGTGCAGGCCGGCCGTGTCTCCGTTGCCGATGAAGATGAAGGCGCCGGGACGGGCGTTCAGCATGTAGGAGAAATCCTCGCCGCCCATCATCGGGTCGATCTCCGCATTGACGTTGCCTGCGCCAGCAATCTCGCCGGCGATGCGGACGGCGTGGCCGGTTTCCGTCGCGTGGTTGAAGGTGACGGGATAATTCCGGTTGAAGTCGATATCAACCTCTGCGCCGTGGGCGGCAACGAGGCCGTTGACGACCTGCTTCAGGCGGGTTTCGGCGAGGTTACGCACCTCCTCATTGAGCGTGCGCACGGTGCCGGCGATCGTCGCGTCGTTCGGGATGACGTTGTGGGCGAAGCCCGCGTTGAACTTGGTGACCGAGACGACGACCGAACGCAGCGGATCGACATTGCGGGAGGCAATCAGCTGCAGATTGCTGACGATCTGAGCGCCGATGGCGATCGGGTCGATCGTGCGGTGCGGCTGGGCCGCATGGCCGCCGCGGCCCTTGATGGCGATGGTGAATTCGTCGGTGGCGGCCATGATCGCGCCGCTACGGATGGCAAAGTGCCCGACAGGAAGACCCGGCAGATTGTGCATGCCGTAGACCTCTTCGATGCCGAAGCGCTCCATCATGCCGTCCTTGACCATCAGGTTGCCACCGCCGCCGCCTTCTTCCGCGGGCTGGAAGATGACCGCGATGTTGCCGTTGAAGTTGCGCGTCTCGGCCAGATACTTGGCCGCGCCGAGCAGCATGGCCGTATGGCCGTCGTGACCGCAGGCATGCATCTTGCCAGGTGTCGTGGAAGCCCAGGGCTTGCCGCTGATTTCGGTAAGCGGTAACGCGTCCATGTCGGCGCGCAAACCGATGGTGCGCCCGCCCTCGCCCTTGCCTTTGATCAGACCGACGACGCCGGTCCTGCCGATGCCGGTGACGATCTCGTCGACGCCGAATTCCTTGAGTTTTTCAGCCACGAAGGCGGCGGTGTTCTCGACCGCAAAAAGAAGTTCGGGGCGTGCATGGATATGCCGGCGCCACTCTGTCACCTCGTCTTGAAGTTCGGCGGCTCTGTTCAAAATCGGCATGTCAGCTTCCTGTCGTGAAATCGAAACGGGGACGGGATCGGGTCGCAAGGACACGATGCCGCAGAAATAACTTAATCAAGGCCCTTTGCCATGTCATGGCCATATACGTTAAATAGGGGAAACTTTCGAGACTTCCGGACATCTTTAAGGACGAACCGTGTTGACGCGCCAGAACCGTTTGCTTGCCGCCTTGCGGCCGCTTTCAATCGTAGCTTCCGCAGCCGCCATCGCGCTCTCGGCCTCCGCTCAGGCCTATGCGAATCCGCATATTCTGGTGGATGTGCAGAGCGGCCGCGTGCTGGAGCACGAGGAAGCCTTCCGCAAATGGTATCCGGCTTCGCTCACCAAGCTCATGACCGTCTATACGGTTTTCGACGCGGTTCGCGCCGGCCAGATCAGCCTCGATACCCCCATCGTCATGAGCAAGCGGGCGGCAGCCCAGCCGCCGGCAAAGATGTATTTCAAGCCGGGACAGAAGCTGACGCTCGACAGCGCGCTGAAGATCCTGATGGTCAAGTCGGCAAACGACATTGCGGTTGCCGTTGCCGAGGCCGTCGGCGGAACGCAGGAAGCCTTTGTGCTGAAGATGAACGCCGAGGCGGCGAAGCTCGGCATGACCGACTCGCATTTCGTCAATCCGAACGGCCTGCCCGGCAAGGGCCAGTATACGACGGCGCGCGATCTTGCGGTCCTTTCCGTGGCGCTTCGTCGCGAGTTCCCGCAATACGCCGGATACTTCTCGCTTGAAGGCATCACGACGGGCACCAAGAACGTGCCGAGCATCAACGTGCTGATCGGTCGTTTTGCCGGCGCCGATGGCATGAAAACCGGCTTCATCTGCGCCTCGGGCTTCAACCAGATCGGTTCGGCGACGCGCAACGGCCGTACCTTGATCTCTGTCGTGCTCGGCACGGACAGTCTTGCGGCGCGGGCGGATGCCTCCGCCGACCTGCTGCAAAAGGGCTTCACTTCGCAGTTTGCCGCGCCCGATACGCTCAGTTCATTACGGCCCTATGGCCCGGGTCAGGATCAGGTCGCCGATATTACCGCCGATATCTGCAGCGCCAAGGGTGCCAAGGTCCGCAGCGAAACGCGCGACGAAGTGGGCCGCATGAAGGTTCAGTCTCCCTATATCCAGGAAATGGACCACGACCCCAACTTCGTCTTCGCAGGACTGATCCCGGGCCAGAACGAACCGCAGCCGGACAAGTTGGCGACCGCGGATACCGCGGGAACGATTGCCAAGGTCCCGGTTCCGCTGCCACGCCCGACCACTTTCTGAGGCCACTTTGACATGAGCGCTGTTTCCGATCGGATACCGGTCACCATCCTGACCGGCTTTCTTGGCGCCGGCAAATCCACCTTGCTGAACCGGATCCTCAAGGATCCGGCGATGAAGGACGCCGCCGTGATCATCAACGAGTTCGGTGATGTCGGCATCGATCATCTACTGGTGGAAAGCTCGGGCGATGCGATCATCGAACTGTCGGACGGCTGCCTATGCTGCACGGTGCGCGGAGAGCTCGTCGATACCCTCGCAAATCTGATGGACGCGGTACAGACGGGCCGCGTCAAGCCGGTGAAGCGCGTCGTGATCGAGACGACCGGCCTTGCTGATCCGGCACCGGTCATGCAGGCGATCATGGGCAACCCCATCATCGCCACCAATTTCGACCTCGATGGCATCGTGACGGTGGTCGATGCAGTCAACGGCTCGCAGACCCTCGACAATCACGAGGAAGCGGTGAAGCAGGCCGCGGTTGCCGATCGGCTGATTCTCTCCAAGCGGACAATGGCTTCGCCAGACGTGTTGGAAGCACTGGAGGCGCGTCTCGATGCGCTCAATCCGCGTGCCGCATTGATGGATGCCGACAGCGCCGAAGCAGGGCAGGTCAGTGTGCTCGTCAACGGCCTCTACGATCCGACAAACAAGATTGCCGACGTCGGACGCTGGCTGCGGGATGAGGATGCGCATGAGGCGCATCACCAGCATGACCATCATCACCATGGTGCTGACGACCATCACCATCATCATCACGGGAACGATCACCAGGACCCACATGATGTGAACCGCCACGATGCATCGATCCGGTCCTTCTCGATCGTCGAGGACAAGCCGATCGACCCGATGGCGCTCGACATGTTCATCGATCTCTTGCGTTCGGCGCATGGCGACAAGCTGCTGCGGATGAAGGCGATCGTCGCGGTCTCGGACCGCCCGGATCGGCCGCTGGTGCTTCACGGCGTGCAGAGCATCTTCCATCAGCCATCGCGCCTGCCCGCATGGCCCGACCCTCAGGACAGGCGCACGCGCATGGTGCTGATCACCAAGGATCTGCCGGAAGCCTTCGTCAAGGATCTGTTCGACGCGTTTCTCGGCAAGCCGCGCATCGACACGCCGGATCGCACCGCGCTGCACGACAATCCGCTTGCCGTGCCGGGAATGCGATTTTAATCTATCGCTTGCGGATGAGGAAGCGGTGGCCGCCTTCCGTCGTCTCAGCCTCGATCAGTTCGTGGCCGTCTTCGTTGCAGAAATGAGGGATGTCGATGCCAGCGAGCGGATCTGTCGTTTCGACGCGGATCAGTGAGCCGCTCGGAAGGGAGGACATCTTGCGGCGGGTCTTCAGCACGGGAAGCGGGCACTTTAGCCCGCGTAGGTCATAGAGGATGGCGCTCACGCCGTCAGTCCCTGCCCCAGAATTTCCAGAACGGCTTCTTCGAGGCGACTTCCACCGGTTCGGGCTGTTGTACCGGCGCGAATGCCAGCGGGCTCGGCGTTGGGATCGGAACCTGAGCCGGAACGGCAGCGGCGACGGCAATTTCCTTTGCTTCGGAGGATGCCGGCGTAGCATTGGGCGCCGCATTTGCGGCAACCGCGGACGCGGTCTTGCTCGCCATCATCTCTTCGAGGTCCGCGACCTTGACCATCTTGCCCGCCTCCAGCGAGGTGCCGGTCGGTGCATAGGCCAGTTCGCGACCCTTTCGCAGCTTAGCGACCACGGCCTTGCGCTCCGCCTCGCTCGGGTCGTACCAGGCCATGCCATCATACTTCTTCATGGCCTTGGCGTAGTCGGCATCGTAGGTCTTGCCGTAGGAGGCAAGCGCGGCGGTCAGCGCCGGCGGCGTCGACATTGCCGGGCACTTGCCGGCCGGATTGAACTCGCCATTGTCGGTTGACTGCTGGTTGAAGACGTATTTCTTCTCGCAGAAATTCACCTCGGGAGGACGCTTGGTGACCTCGAAATTGTCGTAGCCGACCTTCAGCATGTTCCAGAACTCGATGTTCGGGTTCAGGCGATGGCGCACCATGTTTTCCGCGGTCATGCGGAAGGGGAAGGCCTGAAGCTGCACTGTCGACTGGCCGCCGGCAAAGGCGTCACGGGCAAAGGCGTAGATCTCCAGTACCTGCTGGTCGGTCATCGAGTAGCAGCCCGACGAAGAGCAGGCGCCGTGAATCATCAGGTTGGTGCCATTGTGGCCGTTCACAGCGTCATAGCGGTTCGGAAAGCCGGTGTTGATCGCGAGGTAGTATTTGGAGTTCGGATTGAGATTGGCGCGCGTCAGGTTGTAGAAGCCTTCCGGGGCCTGCCGGTCGCCCTCTTTTACCTTCGGGCCGAGGCGGCCAGACCAGGCGCAGATCTTGTAGTCGGCGATCTTGTCGAAGCGATTGTCGGTTTTCGCCTTCCAGATCTCCAGCGCGCCTTCTTCCTTGAAGATGCGGATCATGATCGGCGAGTTGCGCTGCATGCTCTTGGCCGACATCTCGGACAGGATGCGTGGCGGCAATGGCTGCTCGACCTTGTTCTTGACGCTGGAAAGATCGACCTGGGCGGTTTCCAATGCATCGTTGCAGCCGGCCAAAGCCAGCGCCATCAGGGAAACATATGCAAAATGACGAATGCGCATTCAAAAAAGCCCATCAACAGTATGCAACCCGGCCCCGGCACGCGGAGCGAATCATAGGCTGACTATGGTTCACAAACTCTTAGCAGCCTATGAAGCGCGCTCGCGTCCCCCGCAAGTAGTAATGTTATTGATAACATTATTGTGGCCAAGGTTTGGCCTCATTCACGGCGCAGCCGCGCGTTTGTGCACTACAAATTGCGGCCCATGTTGAGGAATTTCTGCCGACGCTCGTTGCGAAGCTGCTCGCCGGTGCGGTTGGAAAGCTCGCCCAGAGCTTTGGCAATGACATCACCGGTCGTGGCGATCACGCTGTCCGGATCGCGATGCGCGCCGCCGAGCGGCTCGCTGATGACGCCGTCGATGATGCCGAGCGCCTTCAGGTCCTCGGACGTGATCTTCATGTTGGTGGCGGCTTCCTTGGCGCGGGCGGAATCGCGCCAGAGGATCGAGGCTGCACCTTCCGGCGAGATGACGCTGTAGATCGCATGCTCCAGCATGTAGACGCGGTTGCCGGTGGCGATCGCGATCGCGCCGCCCGAGCCGCCTTCGCCGATGACGACGGAAACGATCGGTACCTTCACAGAGAGACACATTTCCGTCGAGCGGGCGATGGCTTCGGCCTGGCCACGCTCTTCGGCGCCGACGCCCGGATAGGCGCCTGCCGTGTCAACGAGCGTGATAACAGGAAGGCCGAAGCGGTCAGCCATCTCGAGAACGCGGATCGCCTTGCGATAGCCTTCGGGGCGGGCGCTGCCGAAATTGTGCTTCAGGCGGCTCTTCGTGTCGTTGCCCTTTTCCTGGCCGAGAACGGCGACGGGCTGGCCGCGGAAGCGGGCAAGGCCTGCCTGGATTGCGGCATCTTCGGAGAACTTGCGGTCGCCGGCAAGCGGCGTGAATTCCTGAAACAGCGTCTTGGCATAGTCGACGAAATGCGGTCGCTGCGGATGGCGCGCAACCTGCGTCTTCTGCCAGGCGTTGAGCTTCGAGTAGATGTCGACCATCGCTTCGCGAACGCGAACTTCGAGCCTGCCGATTTCATCTGACGTGTCGATGCTCTCGTCTTCCGTGGCGAGCTTCTTCAGTTCGATGATCTTGCCTTCGAGGTCGGAGATCGGCTTTTCGAAGTCGAGATAGTTGTGCATGAGGTGCGTTTCCGTTCCTTTGCCGGGGCTAGTTTGATGAGCTCGCCCTTTGTCGCCGGTCCTATTCCTGCTTTTTGTCCTGTTTGGCAAGGGGGTGGTGCGTTTGGACCAGTTGTTGAAGCCGTTCCTCCAACACATGCGTATAGATTTGCGTGGTTGAAATGTCCGAGTGGCCGAGCAGTTCCTGAACGACGCGAAGATCCGCGCCATTGGCGAGAAGATGACTTGCAAATGCATGCCGCATGACATGCGGCGAGATCATAGATGGGGTAAGACCTGCCCGGATCGCAAGATTTTTCAAATCACGCGCGAAAACCTGACGCGGCAGATAGCCCTCCTTGGACGCTGCGGGAAACAGCCAAGGGCTTTCCTGCAGCACTTTGGCGGCGTCGTTTTCAGCGGCGAGCATACGGCCGTAGAGCTTGAGCGCCACGATCGCCGACTGCGATAGCGGCACAAGCCGTTCCTTGTTGCCCTTGCCGCGGATCATCAGGAAGCGTCCGTCCTGGTCGAGCACGCGGGCCGGAAGCGAGACGAGTTCGCTGACGCGCATCCCCGTTGCGTAGAGCAGTTCGAGCAGGGCCAGCATGCGAAGGCGCTGCAACTGTCCGGGCGCGGAATCCTGCGCTTCGGTTTCCGCCTGCTCGAGCAACCGGCCAACTTCGTCGACCCCCATCGTTTTCGGCAGAGCCCGGCCTTTCTTCGGCGCATCGAGAACGCCGGTCGGATCGTCGGTGCGCAGACCCTCGGCGTAAAGGAACTTATAAAACTGGCGCATTGCCGCCAGTCGCCGCGCCTGCGAGGAAGGCTTGAAGCCTTGGGCGGCAAGGGAAGACAGGTAGGCCGAAAGATCGGCCGACGCCGCCTCCAGCAGGCGCACTCCCTTGCCGTTCAGGAAACCGTGCAGATCGTCAAGATCCCGCTCATAGGAAGAGAGTGTATTGGCCGCAGCGCCCCGCTCCGCGCTCATCATTTCCAGAAAGGCTTCGACGTGAACCCAGCCGAGATCCTTCATTGTCTCACTTCTTGGACGGGTTGATGGCGCCGGTGGCCGGAGGATTGACCCGCTCGGACGGAAGGCGGATCGTCACGTCGCGCTCCTGTGGCTCGACAAAAGCAACCAATGCCCACATCGTTCCGTATATCGCACCGGCGATGATCGCCAATATGGCGAGAAAACGGAACAGACTTGGCATTCAGCGACTCCATGGCTCTGCTTCTTTATGAAGAAGCATGTTTGCAAGTGCAAGAAGGTGCATTTGAACCACGTTTCCCTTGCCCGCGACTTGACGCTACACCTGCATTTGTCGATACCGTTCGCAAACAAAGTGTGAATGGACCAATGAGCGACCCAGTTCTGACCGTTGCCGAAAGCTTGAAAGACAGGGCTCGTGCTGCGCTCGGTTCTCGTAACCTGATCCTCGTCGGATTGATGGGCGCGGGCAAGTCCTCCGTCGGCCGGATCGTCGCGCATCAGCTCGGCATCCCTTTCGTCGATAGCGACGCCGAGATCGAGAGGGTCTCCCGCATGTCCATCGGTGAGCTCTTCGCCGCCTATGGCGAAGATGAATTCCGGGCGCTCGAAACCCGCGTCATGAAACGCCTGTTGAAGAATGGTCCGCGGGTGGTCTCCACCGGCGGCGGCGCCTTCATCAACGACCGGACGCGCAAGCATATCAAGAAGGGCGGCGTCTCCGTCTGGCTGAAGGCCGACCTCGACGTTCTCTGGGAGCGGGTCAACAAGCGTGACACGCGGCCGTTGCTCAAGACCGAGAATCCCAAGCAGACCCTCGAAAACTTGATGAATGCGCGTTATCCGATCTACGAGCTCGCCGACCTCACCGTCCTCTCGCGCGATGTGCGCAAGGAACTGATGGCGGAAGAAGTACTCAAAGCCGTGATCGACGCCCGAACCGAAAGTGCAGCCTGATGAATGCTGATGCCTCCGCCTCCGAACGCAAGGTTCACGTACCGCTCGGAGAGCGCGCCTACGATATCCTGATCGGGCCGGGCCTGATCGCACGCGCCGGTACTGAGATCGCCTCGCGCCTGAAGGGCCGCAAGGCGGCTGTCATCACCGACGCACATGTGGCGCCGCTCTATCTGGATGCGCTGGTTCAAAGCCTCGAGGCGGCGGGCATCGCGTCTGCCACCCTCGTGCTTCCGGCGGGCGAGAAGACCAAGAGCTTCGAGCACCTGATGACCGTTTGCGACAAGGTCCTCGAAGCGCGGATCGAGCGCAACGACTACGTGATCGCCCTTGGCGGCGGCGTTATCGGCGACCTCACGGGCTTTGCGGCGGGCATCGTGCGCCGCGGCGTGCGTTTCGTGCAGGTTCCGACCTCGCTGCTGTCGCAGGTCGATTCCTCGGTCGGCGGCAAGACGGGTATCAACAGCCGCCACGGCAAGAACCTGATCGGCGTTTTTCATCAGCCGGATCTGGTGCTCGCCGATACCGATGTCCTGAATTCGCTGAGCGCTCGCGAGTTTCGCGCCGGCTACGCCGAGGTCGCGAAATACGGACTGATCGACAAGCCTGATTTCTTCTCCTGGCTGGAAGCCAACTGGCAGGCAGTCTTTGCCGGCGGTGCCGCGCGCATCGAGGCGATTGCCACCAGCTGTCAGGCAAAGTCGGATGTCGTCGTTGCCGACGAGCGCGAAACTGGACAACGCGCCCTCCTCAATCTCGGCCACACCTTCGGCCACGCGCTGGAGGCTGCGACCGCCTATGACAGCGCTCGCCTCGTTCATGGCGAAGGTGTTTCGATCGGCATGGTTCTGGCGCACGAGTTCTCGGCGCGCATGAACCTGGCAAGCACGGATGACGCCCGCCGTGTCGAAACCCACCTGAAGGCCGTCGGCCTGCCCACCCGCATGTCGGAAATTCCGGGAGCGCTGCCGCCGGCCGAAATGCTGATGGACACGATTGCCCAGGACAAGAAGGTGAAGGGCGGCAAGCTGACCTTCATCCTGACCCGCGGCATCGGGCAGTCCTTCGTCGCCGATGACGTACCTGCGTCGGAAGTGCTGAGCTTCCTCAAGGAGAAACACCCGCGATGACCCTCGACGGCACGTTGGCATTTTTTTCCGCATACTGGCCGGAAATTGTCTCTATCGTGGCCCTCGTCCTCATGTCGGCGTTCTTCTCCGGCTCGGAGACCGCGCTGACCGCCGTCTCCCGCAGCCGCATCCACACGCTCGAAGCCAACGGCGAGCAACGTGCGGGGATCGTGCGTCAGCTTATCGAACGCCGCGACCGACTGATCGGCGCGCTGCTCATCGGCAACAACCTCGCCAACATCCTGTCCTCGTCGCTGGCGACCAGCCTGTTTCTTGGCGTCTTCGGCAATTCCGGCGTGGCGCTCGCCACCTTGGCGATGACCGTCATCCTGGTCATCTTCGCCGAAGTGCTGCCGAAGAGCTGGGCGATTTCCACCCCCGATCGGTTTGCGCTGAACACGGCTCCTGCAGTCAAGATGTTTGTCGCCGTCGTCGGTCCGGTTTCGTCCTTTGTGAATGCGATCGTTCGCCGGATATTGTCGCTCTTCGGCATCAATCTCTCGCGCGAAGTCTCGATGCTCTCCGCGCACGAAGAACTGCGCGGCGCCGTCGATCTGCTGCATCGCGAAGGATCGGTGGTGAAGGCGGACCGCGACCGTCTGGGCGGCGTCCTTGATCTCGGCGAACTCGAGCTCTCCGACATCATGGTCCACCGCACCGCGATGCGGGCGATCAATGCCGACGATCCGCCTGAGGTCGTCGTACGGACAATCCTTGAAAGCCCCTTTACCCGCATGCCGCTCTGGCGTGGCACGACGGATAATATTATTGGCGTTGTTCATGCGAAGGATCTTCTGAGGGCGCTTGCCGAGCCGAATGTCGAGCCGGAGAATCTCGACATTTCGAAGATCGCCCAGAAGCCCTGGTTTGTGCCCGATAGCACCAGCCTCGAGAACCAGCTCAACGCCTTCCTGCGCCGCAAGCAGCACTTTGCCGTCGTCGTCGACGAATATGGCGAGGTGCAGGGCATCGTGACGCTGGAGGACATTCTGGAAGAGATTGTCGGCGATATTTCCGACGAGCACGATATCGAGATGCAGGGCGTGCGCCAGGAGGCCGACGGCTCGATCGTCGTCGACGGAACGGTGCCGATCCGCGATCTCAACCGGGCGCTCGACTGGCACCTGCCGGATGAGGAGGCGACGACGATCGCTGGTCTGGTCATCCACGAATCCATGACCATTCCGGAAGAGCGCCAGGCCTTCACCTTTCATGGGAAGCGCTTCATCGTCATGAAGCGCGAGAAGAACCGTATCACCAGGCTTCGTATCCGCTCGGCCGAGGAGGACGGGGCGAAGCCGGCCTGACCTTCGCCGATCTGGCCGAGGGGGCCGGCGGCCCATTTTTGATGGGATTTCACATGCTTGATATTATCTGGCGCTCTGTGATCATCGGTATCGGCGCGACCGCGCTCATGGATATCTGGACCGTGCTCTACGGCGTCACGTCTGGTGGCGGGCTGCCGAATTGGGCGCCGGCCGGGCGCTGGTTCAGGGAAGTGGCCAAGGGCCGCGTCTTTCACGACGACATCAATGCCGCCGAACCCTATCGGCACGAGCGGGCGCTCGGCTGGATTGGCCATTATGCCGTCGGCATTATCTACGGTCTGCTGCTGGTGCTGATCGTCGGCTCCGCCTGGCTCGATACGCCGACTTTCCTGCCTGCCTGGATCTTCGCCATCGTCACCGTCGGCGCCGGCTGGTTCCTGATGCAGCCGGGCATGGGGCTCGGAGTGGCGGCCTCCAAGACGCCCAATCCGAACAAGGTGCGCGTTCTCAATCTCGTTGCGCATACCTTCTTTGCGCTCGGGCTCTACGGCACGGCGCTTCTCATCCGCTAAGTCTTTGCGGCGCTCTTGGGAGAGCGCCGCCCAGTTCCTATATTCACGCAGCCGCCTACCAGCGCACCGGCTCCCCAGGGGCTGCGGGTTCGACGGCGAGTGCATGCAATCCGGCATCCAGTTCTGGCTTCAGAAGCTCCGTGATCGCACGGTGCCGCGCCAGTCGCGGCATGCCGGCAAACTTGGCGGATACGATGCGCACCCGGATATGGGTCTCGCCGGTGCCCGTCATGTCAGGCTGATGGCCCGCATGAAGATGGCTTTCGTTGATGACGCTGAGGCGCTCCGGCGCGAACGCGGCGGTCAGCTTTTCTTCGATGCGGGTCTGCAGTGTCATGGTCTCGTTGCTTTGCGAAAAAGGTTCCCACCAAGCCAGCAACATTCCGGTTTGTCAATTCTTGTTGTCGCCTCTTCGCAGGCCCATAATTAGCGCCGTCATGAGACTCGATTCCAAATATTTCGACCGCATCCGCACCCGCCGCAAACGCGAGCAGGAAACCGAACAGGCACCCCCTGCCTGTCAGTGGGATGGCTGCGACAAAAAAGGCGTGCATCGCGCTCCCGTCGGACGCAATGCCGAGGGACAGTTCTTCCTGTTCTGCTTCGAGCACGTCAAGGAATACAACAAGGGCTACAACTACTTCTCCGGCCTTTCCGACGGCGAGATTGCGCGCTACCAGAAGGAAGCGATAACAGGGCATCGCCCGACCTGGACGGTCGGCGTCAACAAGGCCGCCAAGAACAGCCCGCTGCATTCCGATATGCGCTCGGGCTCCTACCGGGTGCGCGATCCCTTCGGCTTCGTCAATGGCACCAAGGGGAGCGGCCCGCGCTTTCCCGAGCAGCGCAAGCTGAAAAGCCTGGAAGCCAAGGCCTTCGACACGATGGGGCTTGATGCCAGCGCCACCTCCTCTGAGATCAAGAGCCGCTACAAGGAACTGGTCAAGAAGCACCATCCCGACGCCAATGGCGGCGACCGCGGCTCGGAGGAACGCTTCCGCGCCGTCATCCAGGCCTATCAATTATTGAAGCAGAACGGTTTTTGTTAATTCCCGTCCTTGCTCTTGGTCTTCAATCAGGTATGGTCCCAAATCGGCTGAGGCTGCAGGCAACCGCGGCATAAGTTTCTGCGTTTGTCCCACAGGCGCCTCGGCCACTTCCGGGCGCGGCGTTTCTTGTCCGGGACTTTGTTCAAGAATGCTCGCTAGCGGTAGATTATCGCCCCCGAGGTTTCGTTTCAGTCCCGGAGAAGCATCGCCGACGTTCCGACATGAACGAGCGCGGGGTAAACTGCGGCGTCATGGTTGCGAAATGGGCTGAGACAGTATGGCCGGGTGTCGGGCACCCGCCTTGGAGACATGATGAGCAAGATTGACCTTGATATTTCGGAGCTTCCGGACACCACCGTTTCGGTCAGGGAGGTCTTTGGTATCGATTCCGACATTCGCGTGCCGGCCTACAGCCAGGGCAGCGCCTATGTTCCGGACCTCGACCCCGACTATCTCTTCGACCGCGAGACGACGCTCGCCATTCTTGCCGGCTTCGCCCATAACCGACGCGTGATGATTTCAGGCTATCACGGCACGGGTAAGTCCTCGCACATCGAACAGGTCGCCGCCCGCCTCAACTGGCCCTGCGTGCGTATCAACCTCGACAGCCATGTCAGCCGTATCGACCTCGTCGGCAAGGACGCAATCGTGCTCAAGGACGGCCTGCAGGTCACCGAATTCAAGGACGGCATCCTGCCCTGGGCATACCAGCACAATGTCGCGCTCGTCTTTGACGAATACGATGCCGGCCGCCCTGACGTCATGTTCGTCATCCAGCGCGTGCTGGAATCGTCCGGCCGCCTGACGCTGCTCGACCAGAGCCGTGTCATCCGTCCTCACCCAGCCTTCCGCCTGTTTGCGACGGCAAACACGATTGGTCTTGGTGACACGACCGGCCTCTATCACGGCACGCAGCAGATCAACCAGGCGCAGATGGACCGCTGGTCGATCGTCACCACACTGAACTACCTGCCGCACGACCATGAAGTGAACATCGTCGCTTCAAAGGTGAAGAGCTTCGGGAAGAACAAGGAAGGTCGCGATCTTGTCTCCAAGATGGTGCGCGTCGCCGATCTGACCCGTGCTTCCTTCATGAACGGTGACCTGTCGACCGTCATGAGCCCGCGTACGGTTATCACCTGGGCCGAGAATGCCGAGATTTTCGGTGACATCGCCTTCGCTTTCCGCACCACCTTCCTCAACAAGTGCGACGAGCTGGAGCGTCCGTTGGTTGCCGAGCATTACCAGCGCGCCTTCGGCGTCGAGCTGAAGGAAAGCGCCGCCAACATCGTCCTGGAGGCCTAAGGCCAACCGATCATGGCTGCTCGCGGTGACAATTCGAAAGCAAAGCCCGGCTCGCCTGTCGACGTCGAGCCGTTGCGCCGGGCGATAACCGGCAGTGTGCGCGCGATCGCCGGCGACGGCGACGTCGAGGTGACCTTCGCCAATGAACGCCCTGGAATGACGGCCGAAAGGATCCGTCTGCCGGAGCTTTCCAAGCGCCCGACCATGCGTGAGCTGGCGATTACGCGCGGTCTCGGCGACTCGATGGCGCTGCGGCTCGCATGCCACGACGACAAGGTTCATGCGACGATGGCCCCGCAAGGCTCCGACGCGCGGGCAATCTTCGACGCCGTCGAGCAGGCGCGCGTGGAATCGATCGGTGCTCTGCGGATGGAAGGCGTGGCCACGAATCTCCGGACGATGACCGACGAGAAATACTCCAAGGCGAATTTCTCCGGCATCGAGCGGCAGGAAGACGCGCCGATCGGCGAAGCGATGGCCATGATGGTGCGTGAGAAGCTGACGGGCGAGAAGCCGCCAGCCTCCGCCGGCAAAGTGCTCGATCTCTGGCGCTCGTTCATCGAGGAGAAGGCTGGGTCCGACCTCGACGACCTTCCCTCCGTCATCGGCGACCAGCAGGCCTTTTCCAAGGTGATCCGCCACATGCTCTCCGCCATGGAAATGGCGGAAGAGTACGGTGACGACGACAGTCAGCCAGAGTCCGACGATGAATCGGAGCAGGAAGACCAGCCGAACGGCGACGAGCAGGATCAGGACGAGGTCGATGACGATGCGGGTTCGGATGCCGCGCCCGTAGAGGACAGCGAGGTCGCCGACGAGCAGATGGAGGACGGCGAGACCGAAGGCGCCGAGATCTCCGACGACGACATGCAGGAAGAAGGCGAGGAAGATTCCGAGACGCCGGGCGAGACCCGCCGTCCGAACACGCCCTTCGACGACTTCAACGAGAAGGTGGACTACCACGTCTTCACCGAGGAGTTCGACGAGACGATTACCGCCGAAGAGCTTTGCGACGCGGCCGAGCTCGAGCGCCTGCGGGCCTTCCTCGACAAGCAGCTTGCGCACCTGCAGGGCGCGGTCGGTCGACTGGCCAACCGCCTGCAACGCCGCCTGATGGCGCAGCAGAACCGTTCCTGGGATTTCGATCTCGAGGAAGGCTATCTCGACCCGGCACGCCTAACGCGCATGATCATCGACCCGATGCAGGCGCTCTCCTTCAAGATGGAGCGCGACACGCAGTTCCGCGATACGGTGGTGACGCTTCTGATCGACAACTCGGGCTCGATGCGCGGCCGTCCGATCACGGTTGCCGCCACCTGCGCCGATATCCTGGCCCGCACGCTGGAGCGTTGCGGCGTCAAGGTCGAGATCCTGGGCTTCACGACGAAGGCCTGGAAGGGCGGACAGGCGCGCGAGAAGTGGCTTGCCAGCGGCAAGCCGCAGACGCCGGGCCGTCTCAACGATCTGCGGCATATCATCTACAAGTCGGCCGACGCGCCCTGGCGTCGCGCGCGGCCCAATCTCGGCCTGATGATGCGCGAAGGGTTGCTCAAGGAGAACATCGACGGCGAAGCGCTTATGTGGGCGCATAACCGCCTGATCGGCCGCCGTGAGCAGCGCAAGATCCTGATGATGATCTCCGACGGTGCGCCGGTGGATGACTCGACGCTGTCGGTCAATCCGGGCAACTACCTGGAGCGACATCTGCGTGCCGTCATCGACCGGATTGAGACGCGCTCACCGGTAGAGCTGCTGGCAATCGGCATCGGCCATGACGTGACGCGCTATTACAGGCGCGCCGTAACGATCGTCGATGCTGACGAGCTGGCCGGTGCCATGACCGAGCAGCTTGCGTCGCTGTTTGAAGATAAGACCGCCCAGCCGCGGGGCGGTCGCCTCCGCCGCGCCGGTTGACCGCGAAAGGACGCTTTCTGGATGCTCCGGAAGCCCTTCGCCAGCCTGATGTCAATTGCTTTCGGGCTGGCGGCTCTCATGTCGTCGGCGCTTGCCGAGGGCGACGTCGAGGTCCGCAGTCGCGTCATCACCGAATTCAAGATCGGCTCCGATGAGATCAAGTTCGGCTCGCTCGAGTTTCTCGGCGGGCTGGAAATGGTCTCGCCGCAGCGACTGTTCGGCTCTCTGTCGTCGATCCGGTTTCGATCGGACAAGACGCATTTCGTCGGCGTGCTGGACACCGGTCACTGGATGACGGGCCATATCGAACGCGATCCGCAGGGACGCCTGTCGGGTCTCGCCGAAGTCGCCATCACGCCGATTAAGAACCGCGTGGGGCGCAGCTTCGAAGGCAAGGGGTATATGGATGCCGAGGGCCTGACGCTGCATGGCGACCGGATCCTCGTTTCCTTCGAGCAGGATCATCGCGTCGATGTCTATCCCGATCCGGGTTTCGAGACATCGCGTGCGATCGATGCCCTTCCGATTCCCTTTCCCAAGAAATCGCTGCGGGGGAATCGCGGCTTCGAGACGATCGCCGTTGCGCCCGTCGACAGCGTTCTGAAAGGGGGCACATTGATCGTCGCGGAACGCAGCCTGGATGCCGACGGGAATGCCTATGCAGCGATCTTGGACGGGCCGCAGAAGGGACGCCTGTCGCTCGCTCACTATGGCGATTTCGACGCGACGGACGGAGCCTTCCTGCCGAATGGTGATCTCCTGCTCCTGGAGCGCCGTTTCAACATGGCGGAAGGTATCGGAATGCGCATTCGCCGCATCAAGGCGGTCGACATCCGCCCGAGCGTCGTCATGGACGGCGAGATATTGCTGCAGGGCGACTTCAGCTACCAGATCGACAATATGGAAGGTCTGGATGCCTTCGCAGCCGAAGACGGCACCACGCATGTAGTGATCGTCTCCGATGACAATCACTCCATCCTGCAGCGAAATCTGATGCTGGAGTTCCGGTTGGTGGAACCGCGAGCCGGCGACACGGCTCGCTTACAGAATTGAAACCTGGCATCAGTCGCCGATCACTGGAAGCAGCGTAGCCGCAGAATAGCCAATCGTTCAGCGAGTTTCCGTGTGCTCGAACGCAAAACGGCGGAGCATCGGCTCCGTCGTCCGTCCGAGATAGTGGCTTCGGCTTTTTAGTTGGCGGGTGCGGCCTGCATCGGGCGCAGCACGTTCATCAGTGCGCCATAGGGCAGCAGCATCACGAGGCCGACGATCATTTTTACCGAGAAATCGCCAATCGCCCAGGAAATCCAGCGCGGTGCTGCAGCGGAAAAGACGCCGAGGATTGGCGCCGATTCAAGCGCGAAGGGATCGTTCGGGCCGAGGAAGACGAAGAAGGCCGCAAAGGCGAAGGAGAAGAAAATCACCGTGTCCAGCATCGACCCGATGAGCGAACCGACGAGCGGTGCGCGCCACCAGGCCTGCCGGCGCAGGCGGTTGAAGACCGAGATATCGAGCAACTGCCCAGCGAGGTAGGCCGAGCCGGAGGCGATCGCGATACGCGGAACCGAGGTATAGAAGGACAGCGTCACGCCAACGACGAAGCCGGCGAAGACAACCTTGCGGGCAGCCCGCGGGCCGAACTGGCGGTTGGTCAGATCGGTGATTAGGAAGGCGACCGGATAGGTAAAGGCGCCCCAGGTCAGGATGTCGGCCAGGTTGATGCCGGCGAGCTCGGCATGCAGCGGGAACTGGACGAGGAAGTTCGAGGCGACGACGACCAGCGTCATCAGTGCGACATAGATCAGCGTAGAGCGAGTCGTCAGCATTTTTTTATCCTGGGGTATGCCACCAGTTCGAGGAACAATCGGCAAAGCAAAAGGCTTGTCCGGATATTATCCGTGCAAGCCTTTTGAAGCCGTATGAAGAAGAAGCGGTCGAAGCTTACGCAGCAGCAGCTTCGGCAGTCTTCTTGACGATCTGGCGACGCAGCAGACGAGCGCGCATCGACAGTTCATTTTCGCTTGCCTTCAGCAGGAAGGCATCGAGACCGCCGCGATGCTCGACGGAACGAAGAGCAGCAGCCGAAACGCGAAGACGATAACGCTGGCCGAGCGCGTCGGAGATCAGCGTAACTTGGCACAGGTTCGGGAGGAACCGGCGCTTGGTCTTGTTGTTGGCATGGCTGACATTGTTACCAGTCAGGACTGCCTTGCCGGTCAATTCGCACATGCGGGACATGGAACACCTATTCTTGTTTTTCTCGGCCATCGGTTGCAGACCCGCGCAAAATCGGGCTACCAATCCAACAGGCCATGATTGGAAAGTTGCGGTTCTATAGTCAGACAGGCCGCGTGCGTCAAGCCAAACCTTGGCGTTTCCCGCAATTCTGTCAAAAAGCTTGTGTTTGCTTCGTCGTGACTCAGGCGTATAGACCGTGATGAACGGCTTTACCAGCCGCTTGAATAAGGTTCATTTCATGGCTCATCTGGGCAAACGCATTTTTGTTTCCGGGGTCGCGGCGCTGATGGCCATTCCGGCCAGCGCGAGCGAGATCGTGCATCGGACGGAATACAGGGTCTCGCTCGGTATTCTGACGATTGCGCGCGCCGCTTTCCTGACGAAGATCGAGGACGACAAGAGCTACCAGGTGTCGGGTGACATCAGCTCGGCCGGCCTTGCCGATCTCGTTACCAATATCTCCGCCAAGACGAGCGTCGACGGCGTTCTGCGCGGCGACCGACTGCAGGCGTCCCGCTACTATCTCTACTACAAGAGCGGCAAGCGCGCCCGGACATACGAGGTGCGCTACAGCAACGGCAATATCACCTCGACGACGGTGAAGCCGCCCCGAAAGCCTCCGAACAACTGGGTCAACGTACCGGCAAGCGACATGCGCTCGGTCCTCGATCCGATCTCGGGTCTGATCTTCCCCGCAGATGCCAATGTCTGCGCGCAGAAGCTGCCGATTTATGACGGCGAGATGCGCATGGATCTCGTGCTCTCGCCGAAGGGTGCCCAGAATTTCTCGACCACGGGTTTCAACGGCAAGGCGACCGTCTGCAGTGTGCGGTTCGTCCCTCGCTCCGGCTACAAGAAGGGGCGGAAGGATATCGATTATCTGAGCAAGAGCAGCCGGATGGAAATCTGGTTTGCCAAGTCAGACGCGGCAAATGTATATGCTCCTGTTTATGTTCGTATTCCGACGCAATACGGACCGGTGACGATCACCGCTGTAAAGTACGGTGCAAGCTGACGGAGCAGGGGCCTCCGTGAAGGGGGACAGGTGAAGCTTCGGGCGACGCTAATCGGCTTTACGGCCATTCTCATGTGGTCGATCCTGGCGCTGTTGACAGCTGCATCAGGCACCATGCCGCCGTTCCAGCTATCGGCTATCTGCTTTGCCATCGGCAGCATTCCCGGCATCGTCGTGCTGCTCCTCAATCGTTCGCGCCTGGCGCTGCTCAAGCAGCCGGCCAAGGTCTGGGTGACAGGGATCGCCGGCCTGTTCGGGTATCATTTCCTCTATTTCACGGCCATCAGAAACGCCCCGGCCGTCGAAGCCGGGCTGATTGCCTATCTCTGGCCGCTCTTGATCGTCGTCGGATCGGCGCTGCTGCCGGGCGAACGACTGCGCTGGTATCATGTGGCTGGGGCGTTGGCCGGTCTCTGCGGCACCTTCCTGATCGTCGGACGCAACGGCATCAATTTCGATGGCGCCTATGCCGTCGGCTATGGAGCGGCTTTCCTCTGCGCCTTCACATGGTCGGGCTATTCGCTGCTGACACGGCGGTTCGATGCGGTCTCGACCGACGTCGTCACCGGCTTCTGCATCGCGACCTCGATCCTGTCGCTCATTTGCCATCTCGGGCTCGAGACAACCGTCTGGCCGGAAACGGCGTTGCAGTGGATCGCGGTGGTTGGCCTCGGGCTCTTTCCTGTGGGAGCGGCTTTTTATGCGTGGGACTACGGTGTCAAGAACGGCGATATCCAGATCCTGGGTGCCGCAAGCTATGCCGCGCCGCTTCTCTCGACGCTCAACCTCACGCTGTTCGGCTTTGCCGAGCCGAGCTGGCGGATCGCCCTCGCCTGCGTGCTCGTGACAGGCGGTGCCGTGCTTGCGGCAAACGAGATGTTTCGCCGCAAGGCCACGATGGTTGAGCAAGGCGGAATAGCCTAGACGCTGAAAGGCTCTAATCCGCCGGCTTCCAGTCCGGCGGTGCCATTTCGAAGGATGCGAATTCGAAGCCGGGCGCAACCGTGCATCCGACTAGCGTGTAATCGCCCGTTGTTTCGGCTGACTGCCACCAGTTGGCGGGAATGATCGCCTGCGGACGCTCGCCCTTGGGGATGTCAGTCCCAAGGATCAGCGTCTCGCTGCTGGTGCCATCCTCAGAGCAGTGAAGCGCAAGCGGAGCCCCGGCATAGTGGTGCCAGACTTCCGCCGCATCACGGACGCGGTGCCAGTGAGAACGCTGCCCCGCCTTCAGGAGATAGTAGATCGCCGTCGAGTGGCCGCGCGATCCCCCCTTGAGGTCTCGGAACGTCTGCACGTACCAACCGCCTTCGGGATGCGGCTGCATTCCAAGCTCGCGGATAATATCGTCCGGCGACATCAGAAATTGTCCTTGCGCCGGCGGATCTCCGCGAAGACTTCCTCGTTGCTCTTGTTCTCCATCAGCAGGTTGCGACGGATGGCCGGATCGGCGGCGCGCAGGAACGGGTTGGTCTCTTTCTCAAGCGCCAGCGTGGTCGGGATGGTGAACTTGTTCTCGGCCCGCAGAGCTTCGATTTCGGCCGCACGGACTACCAGTCGCTGGTTGTCCGGATCGATGGTGACCGCAAAACGTGCGTTCGACAGTGTGTATTCGTGGCCGAAGTAGATCGCGGTTTCGTCAGGCAGCACGGCAAGCTTCTGAAGCGAGTGCCACATATCGGCAGCCGGGCGCTCGAAAAGACGCCCGCAGCCGAGCGCAAATAGCGTATCGGCGGCAAAAAGCAGCTTGTCGTCGACGAAGTGGTAGCAGATATGCCCGGCCGTATGTCCGGGAGTCTCGATGACCTGTACCGTGTGATCGCCGAACAGGAATGTATCGCCATCGGCCATGGTCTTGTCGAGGCCGGGGATTGCCACCGCCTCGTTGATCGGGCCGATGATCTCGCAGCCATATTGTTCCTTGAGCGCGAGATTGCCTTCGACGTGGTCCGTATGGTGATGGGTTGTGAAGATATGCGAGATCGTCCAGCCGCGGCGGGACGCAGCCTTCTCCACTGCGCCTGCATCCGGAGCGTCGATCGATGCCGTCAGGCCGGTTTCAGGATCGTGCACCAACACACCGAAATTGTCGGAACGGCAGAGAAAAACGTCTAAATCCAAAGGTTTCATAGTTTCAGGCAGCCTCTTTATCGCGGGTATATCGGGAATGTAGAGGGTCGCGCCTTGAAGTCCAACCGTGCACTGATAACATTTGCCTTGATGCACGCTGATATTGTCGACCTACGCCAGTTCTATCATTCCGACCTCGGGCGCATTGCCGAGCACTCGATCGCTATGGCCCTCTCGTCGCTTTGGGTGCGGCTACCGCAGGAGCGTCTCGTTGGCCTCGGCTACGTGGTTCCCTTCCTCGATCGCTTTCAACCCGACACGGAGCGAACCTTTGCCTTCATGCCGGCCGGGCAGGGGGCGGTGAACTGGCCGGTAGGCGCTCTTTCCTCGACCGCCCTGATCTTCGACGAGGAATTGCCACTGCCGGATTCCTCGATTGACCGGGTGCTGATGGTCCATTCCCTGGAATTCGCCGAAAGCCCGCGGGAAACCCTGAAGGAGCTGTGGCGCGTATTGGCGCCAGGCGGACGGCTGGTCATCGTCGTCCCGAACCGCCGCGGTGTTTGGGCGCGCATGGAACACACGCCGTTCGGCTCTGGACGCCCCTATTCGCGAGGGCAGCTGACGAGCCTTCTGCGCGAGACCAATTTCACGCCCGGCGCGACGGCGGAAGCATTGTTCTTTCCACCCTCGAAGCTGCGCACGATGATGAGCCTGCGCAGTGTCTTCGACCGCGTGGGACGCGCCTTATGGCCGGCATTCTCGGGCGTTATTATCGTCGAGGCGCAGAAGCGTCTCTATCAGGGCCTGCCGGTTGCCGCCCGCGCCTCGCGGCGCGTCTTCGTACCGGTTCTGGCGCCGCACGGCGTTCCAACGACGCGCAGTCGTTAGAGCCTAAAGCCGTGGCACTCGACAAGGGCGCCGTTCCGTTCTATTGCCACGGGGCAATTTCAGCCGAATTTTCCCGGTATTTCCAAGGTCGATCCCATGAGCGAAGAGAAGAGCAAGCCCGTTCCGCGTCCCGGTATTCTGGATATCGCAGCCTATGTGCCGGGCAAGGAACATGCGCCGGGCGTTGCCCGCGTCTACAAGCTCTCTTCCAATGAAACACCCCTTGGCGCGAGCCCGAAGGCGATCGAAGCTTTCCGCAATGCCGCCGGCAGTCTCGAGCGCTATCCTGATGGCCAGGCGACGGAACTTCGTGAGGCGATCGCGGCTGTGCATGGTCTGAACCCCGCCAACATCATGTGCGGCAATGGCTCGGACGAGTTGCTCGGCCTGCTTTGCCATGTCTATCTCGGGCCCGGCGACGAAGGCATCATCACCGAGCACGGCTTTCTCGTTTACAAGATCCAGATCATGGGCGCGGGTGCGACGTCTGTCGTCGTCAAGGAGAAGGATCAGACGGTCGACGTCGATGCCATTCTGGCGGCCGTTACGCCGAAGACCAAGATCGTCTTCATCGCCAATCCCGGCAATCCGACGGGTACCTATGTTGCGGTCAGCGAAATCCGCCGTCTTCAGGCATCCCTGCCGAAGCAGGTCGTTCTGGTGCTCGATGCCGCCTACGCGGAATATGTCCGCCGCAACGACTACGAGGCCGGCATCGAGATCGTTTCGTCGAATGCCAACGTCGTCATGACCCGTACCTTCTCCAAGGTCTATGGCCTGGCCGCGCTTCGCGTTGGCTGGATGTATGCGCCGGCAGACATCATCGATGCGGTCAATCGCGTCCGCGGCCCGTTCAACATGAACGCCGCAGCCATTGCCGCGGGCGCTGCAGCCATTCGCGACCAGGCGTTCACGCAGGAGGCCGCCTCCTTCAACCAGATGTGGATCGAGAAGCTGACGGGTGCGCTCGAGGCTCTCGGCCTCAAGGTGACGCCGTCGGTCGCCAACTTCGTGCTCATCCACTTCCCGGATGTCGATGGCAAGCGCGCGCCGGAAGCCGATGAGTTCCTGACCAGCCGCGGCTATATCCTGCGCGCTGTAAAGGGCTATGGCTTCCCGAACGCGCTGCGCATGAGCATCGGTCCGGAAGTGGCGAACCGTGGCGTCATCGAAGCGCTCGGCGAGTTCATGGGACGCAAGTCATGACGGTGGAGTTCGATCGCATTGCGCTGATCGGGATCGGCCTGATCGGCTCTTCGCTGGCCTATGATATCAGGCGGCTCGGTCTCTCAGGTGAGATCGTCGTCTCGACGCGCAGCGCCGAAACGCTGAAGCGAGCGGAGGAGTTGAGCCTGGGCGATCGCTATACGACCTCGTCGGCAGAGGCCGTCAAGGATGCGGACCTGGTGATCGTGTCGGTTCCCGTCGGCGCGTCGGAGAGCGTGGCGAAAGAAATCGCCGGCAGCCTGAAGCCTGGTGCCATCGTCACCGATGTCGGTTCGACCAAGGCATCCGTCATTGCCCAAATGCAGCCGCATATGCCGCCGCACGTGCATTTCATTCCCGGCCATCCTCTTGCCGGCACGGAGAAGTCCGGCCCAGACGCCGGATTTCCCGGGCTCTTCGAAGGGCGCTGGTGCATCTTCACCCCGATCGCCGGAACCGACCAAGCGGCATTGAAAAAGTTGCGGCGGTTCTGGGAAACGCTCGGCTCCAAGGTCGACGAGATGGATCCCGAGCACCACGACAAGGTGCTCGCCATCGTCTCACACCTGCCCCACATCATCGCCTACAACATTGTCGGCACGGCGGATGATCTCGAGGCGGTGACGGAATCGGAAGTGATCAAGTATTCCGCGTCCGGCTTCCGCGACTTCACGCGTCTGGCCGCTTCCGATCCGACGATGTGGCGCGACGTCTGCCTGCACAACAAGGATGCGATCCTCGAAATGCTGGCGCGCTTCTCCGAGGACCTCGCTTATCTGCAGCGGGCCATTCGCTGGGGCGAGGGCGACAAGATCTTCGATCTGTTCACCCGCACGCGTGCCATCCGCCGTTCGATCATCCAGGCCGGCCAGGACGTCGATGCGCCGGACTTCGGCCGTCCGCATCCGCTCGAAAAGAAAGCCTGAAGGCTCTATTTCAGATCGGCGGGATCGATCCCAACGGAATGAAACCGCCGACCGTGGCATTGCCACGTGCTACAACGAGATCGACGGAAACCTTGTCGCCGCCGCCCGCCAAAGCTTTCAGCAGCTTGGCGGCAGTGTCGACCGTCTTGGCGATTTCAGGGAAGGTCTGCTTGACGCTGTCGCGCCAGGGGCCGAGCTGTTCGATCTCCAGCTTGAATTTGCCCGACAGATAGCCCTCCTCGTCGAAGGAGAAGGGGCCGCTCAGGGTCATGACCTTGCCGTCGCCGATGTCGGCCACGACCTTGCGCAGTTCGCCGCTGGCGCCGTAGAGGCCCTTTTGGTCGCTGCCGTCGATCATGCCGGCCTTGCCGGCCAGCGTCACGTCGGCGCTCGCCGAGAGCTTCGGGAATGCCGGCCAGTCCTTGATGGCGGTATTGGAATCCTTCAGCGAGATCGCGCCATCCAGGTCGCCGTTGTTCTGGCGAAGGTGGATCTCCGTGTGAGCAGCGTCGAAATTGATCGTCTGGCCGGTCTGGGAAGCCGCCGTCCCCTTGAGCCCGTCGATGATGGTGGAGGAGCGGTCGATGCCCTTTAGCTTGGTGATCAGGCTGGATTGCAGGTTTGCCCATTCGGCATTGAGCGTCAGGCCGTGGGCGGTGCGGATCTCGGCGGGCGAGTCGAGTTCCCAAACGATATGCCCTGGAGCATAGACCTGGGCTGCGGAGCGCAGCTCGCCAAAACTCGCCGACACGCCGTTGACGTTGTCATCGACATCGACCTTCGAGCAGAACAGGCCGATCCGGAACGGATAGCCGCGGAAGTCGATATCGGCGCATTCGGCGGTGACGCCTGCGGTGTTGCCCGGCGCGATCGCCTTCAGCACCGTCGTTTTCAGCTGCGCGGCGGCATAGAACCAGCCACTCGTATAAAGCGCGATCACCAGGAGGAGGATGCAGCCGAGCCACCAGAATTTTCTGCCGCTGCGGGATGGGCTTGACGCTGCCATGATGTTCTCCAAAGGTGACGCGCGAGTGGGAATGTGGGTCTGGCGTGCGATATGGACGAATTTTGGGTGTTTGGCTACGGATCACTGATGTGGAATCCGGGCTTCGAATTTTTGGAGCGTTCTCAGGCGCTTGTCTATGGCTATAGACGGTCGCTCTGCGTGCATTCCTGGGTGCATCGCGGCACGCAGCAGAAACCGGGCCTCGTGCTCGGCCTTGATCGTGGTGGTTCCTGCCGTGGAATGGCCTTTCGGATCGCGCCGGATCAGTGGGGCGAGACAATCGACTATCTGAGGGAGCGCGAGCTCGTAACCAACGTCTATCTTGAGCGTTGCCTGCCCCTCCAGTTGGCGGACGGCCGGAGCAGCAAGGCGGTCGCCTACGTCGTCGATCGAGCGCATACGCAATATGCCGGTGGGCTCGACGCGATCGCGGCGGCGCACGTTGTCCACGGTGCGGAGGGCCGATCAGGGCCGAACGACGCCTATGTCTTCAATACGCTGGCACACCTGCGGGAAATGGGCATTCGCGACCACTGGCTGGAGCAGGTGGTCGGCGAAGTGGAACGACTAAGAAACGCGGCCTGAGTTCAGGCCGTCGTTGCCTTCGCTTTCTGCAATTCCGCGAGCCGACGAGCGGCGGTCGGCGGGAGCGGCAGGTTCGGGTTGCGCTTGACCGTGTCGACCAGCAGTTCATCGCTCGCCTTCTCGGTCACCTCGATCAGATGCGCGAAAAAGGCATCGGGGTCCATGCCGGGTTGGATTGGCGGCAGGATCCGCACCTTGAAGTGACCGGGGTAGCGCAACGTGCTGCGGCGCGGCCAGAACAGGCCGGGGTGCATGGCGACCGGCACGACCGGTAGCTGCAGGTCGCGGTACATGCGGGCGATGCCGTATTTGTAGAGCGGTTCGGCACCGGGCGGGCGGCGCGTGCCTTCGGGGTAAATGATCAGCTGGCGGCCGGTTGCCAGCTCTTCCTTGGTTCGCCTCAACGCCTCGACCATCACCTTGCCGCGGGCGCCGCGATTGACCGGGATCATCCGCTGCTTCTTGGCATACCAACCGAAGAGCGGGATCCACATCAGCTCTCGCTTCAGAATGTAGACCGGATCCTTGAGCCACGGCAGCAGGGCATAGGTATCCCAGAACGACTGATGCTTCGGCGCCAGGATATAGCCGCCATCGGGCAGATTCTCCATGCCCTCGATCTCGAAGGTCGTGCCGACGATCTTCTCCATCAGCCAGTGGCTCGACAGTGCCCAGTTCTTCGGTATGCGGTAGGCGTCCTTGCGTGGCGCGACGAAATAATAGGGGGAGAGCACGATCATGCGAACGATGAGGTTGGCGTAGAAGATCGTGTTGAAGAGAACGGAACGCAGGGCGATCATAAATTTTCCCGAGGCCAATGTCCGCAAGAGGCGGTTGCGCCCTCCTACACGATATTGGCGTTCAGAAAAAGGTTTCCCTCGGCTTTAGCCGGAGACGCCTGCCGAGCGGAGCCCAGGGTGCCGGCCAAGTCCCGTCAGATTGCGCGCGCCGGCGAAGAGCACTTTCGCATATTCGGCGAGCATGACCCGGACGGCGTTGGGATCGGTGAACCAGTCGCTGGTCTTCAGGTCCGTGTTCACAACGGGGTAGGGAATGAACTGCGTTTCGGCGTCGACATAAGCGAGTTCCGCCAGGCTGCGCGGCATGTGGTAGTTGTTGGTGACGACGAGGACGCTCTTGTAGCCGCGCTGGTGGATCCAGTTCGATGCTTCCTGGGCATTGCCGATCGTGTCGAGTGCGTCGTAGCCGACGTCGACGCAGCATGTGAAAAGTTCCGGCGAGGCCTGGGTCATCCTGCGGATCTGCTTCGGCGTGGTTGTCGGATGCACGCCCGAAATCAGCAGGCGTTTTCCGGCGCCTTTCTGCAGCAGTTCGACGGCCTGGTCGATTCGCTGGTAGCCACCCGTCAGAACGACGATTGCGTCTGCCCGTGGGTCAAGCGGAGGTTTCAGGGTCGTGACGGAATCGGCAAAGCGCAGGAACCCACCAAAAATCAGGGCGATGGCAAGGATGGAGGCCATGCCGCCCCAGCGCAGCATGCGTCGCACGGGGCCGCGAACAGGTCGCCCGTCGGAGCGAAGAAGCTCCGCTCCAGGGCGAATCGGGGTGCGCGGAATGTGTCCCATGCTCATGAATCGGAAAAATATATGCAGATTGCGGCGGCGAACAGACGCTTTCATGGCAAAAAAGGCATGACAAGCTTAATTCACGAGCCCATCCGCCCGTGTCGGGTCGGAACGCAACGTATCGATCTCGTAAATCGTCCGCATCACCGTCAGCCGTGCCGTGAAGGTCGTCAGCAGGGCGATGACGATCATGGTCGCAAAGATGCCGAGATAGCCAAGCGCGCCGACCGAGAACGTGCCAAAGAGCGCGGTGGCCTGGTCCGTCTGCGGCGTCGCCAAGGTCCGGCTCTGCAAGAAGCCGGCGGTGAGGAAGAACAGCGCTGCAAGGGCGCTCCCAACCGCCGATCCCTTCAGGCTGATCTTCAGGAAGTGCTTCTGAAACTCGTTGGCGACGAAAGAGCTTTCGGCGCCAACGAAATGCAGCACCTCGACGATATGGCGGTTGCCAGAGAGAGCTCCTCGGGTTGCGAAAACGACTGTCAGTACCATGGCCGAGAAGACAAGCAGCAGGATGCCGGTGCCGATCATGACCGTCGTGTGGGCCATCGACACCAGACGGTCGACCCAGGTGCGGTGATCGTCGAGCGAAGCCTGCGGAATGCTCCCCTTGAGCAGGGAGCGCATTGCCTCGAAATCGGGCGGGTTGCTTTCGTCGATGGTGATAATGACAAGCCGCGGGACCGGAAGTTCCTTGATGTCGAGCCCTGTGCCGAGCCAGGGTTCGAGTAGGCGGGCGGTTGCCGCTTCGTCGACGATCTGACCGTCCTTGGTGCCGACGAATGTCAGAGCGAGATCGCGCGCCTGCGCCAGCGTCTTTTCCATGTCCAAGCCCTCATCGGGCCTGATCTGGATGGTGATCTCGCGGGAAATCTGGCTCTCCCAGCTCGCCGCTGTGGAACGCACCATGCTGACGCCGCCGAGCGTCAGGCAGGCGAGAAAGGCCATGATGGCGATCACCACCATTAGCGCATTGCCCTGAATGTTGGCAGACGGCAGGATCGGCGCCGTCGGCCGCACCTTCATCTCCGGCCGCTTCTGACCTTTCGGGGCGGCCTCCGCCGGCGGTTTGGGCGCTGCTTTAGTCATGGATATCAAGGTGCCCTTCCGAGAGTATCATGCGGCGGGCTTCAACCTGGTCCATCAGGGCCAGATCGTGGGTGGCGATCACAACGGCCGTTCCGAGACGGTTAAGCTCAAGGAAGAGATTGAGCAGACGGCGGGCCATCGGCGGGTCGACGTTGGCGGTCGGCTCGTCGGCAAGCAGGATCTCGGGACGGTCGATCAAGGCCCGCGCGATCGCGGCGCGCTGCTTTTCGCCGCCCGATAGCACCGGCGGCAGAACGTTGATGCGCTCGCCGAGACCGACCCACTTCAGAAGTTCCAGCACGTCGGTCTTGTAGGAACTCTCGTCCTTGCCACGAACGCGCAGCGGGAGGGCCACGTTCTCATAGGTCGTCAAGTGGTCGAGGAGCCGGAATTCCTGGAAGATGATGCCGACGCGGCGCCGCAGCAGCGGCAGCTCGGGCCGCGGGATATCGGAAATGTCGCGTCCGAACATGCGGATCAGCCCGCGGGTTGGCTGCAGCGATAGAAACAGCAGCCTGAGCAAGGTGGTCTTGCCGGCGCCCGAGGGGCCGGTCAGGAACTGAAACGATTTCTTCGGAATGTCGAACGTCAGGTCCCGGAGAATTTCCGGGCCCATCCCATAGCGCAAACCGACATTTTCGAAGTGGATCAACGATAGATCAGTCTTTTGTTTGTTCACCGCACGACTTGTTAACCAACAGCATTAACAACCAGTAAATTTATCGGAAAGACGCCGCTTTGATGGCGATCTTTGCGAAGCATTAACCATTAAAATTTACGACTGAGGAGGATTCGTTTCAATGCCGGATTTCCGTCCGGCTCGAAACCATGTGGACACCGGAAAGGCCGTCATCATGACCTCCTCCTCGTTCAGACGCCAGGCGCCCGGCCGCAGCTATGATTTTCTGCCGCCCGAGCCGATCAAGCGCGAGGCCCGCCGAGCCCGCCCAGCCGATGTGGCCGATGCCGAATTCGTAGTGATCAACAACCGCTCCCAGGCCTTTGATGCCCGGAGCTTCACTGGCAATCGCCGACGTCCCCCGGCGCCTTCGATGCTCCGGCCGACGTCCCCGCGAGCTTCGATGGAATCATTCGTCCGAGCGGGCGAAGCCTGGCTGCAGCAGGCATCGGTCAAGACTTTCGCCGCCCTGGTGGTCGCGCTTTCGGTGCTGGTGTTTGGTCTCGTCGGTGGCTTCTCCGGCCTCTCTGAAAGCGACGCTGCACCGGCAGAGGCACCGCTGCATTTCTCGCATGTCACGATCACGCCCCGCGAGGCAAACGGGATGCAGGTGTTGCTGATCAACGGCATCATCGACAACCAGAGCGGCACGACGCAGATCGTTCGCCCCATCCGCGCCAACTTTTTTGCCGGCGAGCAGTTGACCGCAAGCATCGTCATCAACCCGCCGGTGGATGTCATCTACGCAGGTCAAAGCCGCGGATTTTCTACGAGAGTCCAATACACCGGTGGAAAAATGCCGGAAGTCCGGCTTTCGTTCATGCCCTGAAGGGCTCTAAAGGGGTGTTTCATCGCGCCGTTTGTGGTAACGGCTTGTGCTTCTATTCATGGAGCAAGCCTGCTTATGCCCGTCGTGCGCGGAAAAAACATCGAGCCACTCTTCACAGCCGAGCAGATTGCCGAACGCAATCATGCCATGGCGAAGCAGATTGCATCGGGACCGACGAAGGACCTGCTGGTTATTGCGGTGCTGAAAGGCTCGTTCATCTTTGCCGCGGACCTCATCCGCGCGCTGCATGACAGCGGCCTCGCGCCCGAGGTCGAGTTCATCACTCTCTCGAGCTACGGCACCGGCACGGTCTCGCAAGGCGTGCGGATCGTCAAGGATATCGACAGCGACGTGAAGGATCGCGACGTTCTTCTGATCGACGATATTCTGGAATCCGGCCGTACGCTGCTGTTTGCCAAGGAACTGCTCTACGAGCGCGGCGCCCGCAACGTCACCATCGCCGTGCTCCTCGACAAGAGCGTCAAGCGCAAGGAAAAGCTCGAGGCCGACTATGTCGGTTTCGAATGCCCCGACTATTTCGTCGTCGGCTACGGCATGGATGTCGCCTACGCCTTCCGCGAACTCCCATTTGTCGGCGTCGTCACCGGCGACGCCTAGGGATCACGACCTGACCCTGAATGTGCCACGATGAGACGGGTTGTTAACCATCCCGTCCATCCCTTCCTGCCGTTTACCGATCGCAAAGGAAACTCGTGTGATTTCCGTTGCGGGGCATGAAACGGAGTGATGCACACCATGGCAAAAATTCTGATTACGGAAGACGAGGACTCCCTACGCTCTTTCGTAGCCCGCGCTTTGCGTCTTGACGGTCATGAGACCGAAGAAGCCGCTGACGGTGCGGAGGGACTGGAAAAACTCAGAGACGGCGTCTACGACCTGCTGCTCTCGGATATCCGCATGCCTGTGATGGACGGCATCGAACTGGCGCATCAGGCAAAATCCGCCTTCCCGGCACTGAAGATCCTGCTGATGACTGGCTACGCGGAACAGCGCGAACGCGCGGACGACTTGGCGGAGAAGATCGTCGATGTCGTCTCGAAGCCCTTTGCCTTGCCCGATATCCGCAAGGCTGTCGCGCGTGCGTTGGCCGCCTGAGGCGGCTAACGGCATGATCTCGACTATTCAGCCCTCATCGGGGATGAATTTGCCTTCATAGCGGACGCGAAAATTGCGTCGCTGGAAGTCCTGCTGGAAACATACAAAGATCAGTTCGATATCGGCCAGGCTGTCGCGCTTGTGGAGCAGGCTGAGCGTCACGACGATGACGCCGGCATAGCCGCGCGTCAGCCTAAACGCCGCGTTGCGGATGGCGTTGGCTTCGGCGTCCTGCCGGTCGTCGCGCCGCTCGTAGATCACCCAGAAGCGGCAGATATCCCAGGTCGAACGGAGAATTTCCGTGATTTCCGCCTGGAACTGCTCGGCATGCATGCCGGGTGACCAAGGGAGAGTCTTCTCGCCTTCGTCAGCCACGACGTTTAGGTAGCCATCGTATTCGCCGGTACGGGAGAGCGCATTCTCGATCAACTCGAATGCCGCGTTTTCACCGATTACGGTCTTGAAAAGAATTGCCATCGAATCGCTATAGTTATTCAGCTGCAGCGTGACAAGACGAAGCTTTCGCCAGGCGGGACTCGCCTCGGTGGCGGAACTTGAAGTTTGTCATCCAGTCACGCACAGATCGTGCCTTCGCCGCGCCACATGGAGACGATGGCCTCGTTGGCAAGATCCAACCCGTAGCTTCTCAATAGTCGGGGCAGGCGGGATTTATGGTCGTTCCGCTGTTTCCGCCCTGCGTCTGCAGCGTGCCGGGAATCGGCCTCGGCGGACAGTTGACGGGTTGCCGTGCCCTGGAGCGGCTGGACGAAATGCTCCCCGTTGTCTCCATGCTGTAGGGAGCCGGTCGGTAGCTGTTCGATCCGCCCCAGCTTCGGCTCGATTCGTAGCCGTCGGCAGCAAGGGTCCTGCCGCCGCTGTTGGTCGTTGCGAAACCACCAATATCCATTGCACTTGCCGTGCTTGCAGCCATGCCGAATCCAAGAGCGACAGCTGCGATCAGCTTCCATTCCGTTTTCATGGAAATACCCTCAACTCGTGCCCAAACGACGCGCGATCTGCGTCAAAATAGACATAGGGGGTGCTGGCGTGGAGGTGGCGAATCTCACGCTATTGTGACCTGAATTGGCACAGCCGAGCTATTGAATGTCCAGAAGCCGTTCCAGGTAGCGCCGTTCGATTTCCTGCGGCGGGTTGTTGCCGAGCTTCTCGCGAATGGCATCCAGGATTTCGCGGGCGCGCTGCACGTCGATCTCGTCCGGGACCTTCACCTGATCGCCGAAATCGGGGCCTTCGGCGCGGCGTGGACGTCCAAGCGGGTCGCGGCCGTTCTGATTGCCTTGCCCGACCTGGCCCTGCTGGCCTTGTCCCTGTTGGCCCTGCATGGCCTGCATCATCTGGTTCATCATGTCGCGCGCGCCCTGACGGAGCGCCTCGAGCGCGCGTCCCTGGCCCTGGATGGCCGGTTCGCCGTGACCCTGACCGAGTTCGCGTCCGGCGCCTTCCATTTCGCGCTGGGCCTGGCCGAAGCCCGGACCGGGCTTGATGCCCATGTCGCCGAGACCCTTCTGCAGCTCGCCAAGCTGGTTGCCAAGTTCGTCCTGGCGCGAACGCAGCTGCTTCAAGGCTTCGCGCAGCTGCTCAGCCGTCATCTGGTCGGAAGGCGACTGGCCCTGCTGGTTCTGGCTCTGCTGTTGGTTCTGGTTCGGGTCCTGACTCTGGTCTTGCTGTCCCTGTTGTTGATCCTGCTGCATGCCGTCATTGTCCATCGGCATCTCGTCCAGCAGCGGATCGTTCATCCCCATGTTCGGATCGCCGCGCTGCATGCGATCCTTCAACTGCTGGTCCAGCTTGAAGGTCTCTTCCATCAGCTTCTGCTGGTCACGCAGGATCTGGCCAAGCTTGTCCATCTGCTGGCGCATCTGGCTGTTGTCCTGACCCTGCTGCCCCTGCTGTGGCCTGCCGGCCTGCAGGTTGTTCATCATTCGCTGCAGCTCGGAGAGCATCTGCTGGGCAGCGTCGCGGTTGCCGGAGCGCGCCAGATTCTCGATCTGGTCCATCATCCGCTCCAGATCCTGCTGGCGAAGGATGTTCTGAGCATTCTGGTTCGGCTGCATCGGCGCATTCTGCATGCGCTGCGCAAGCTCCTTCATGTAGTCCTGCATCGCCTTGCGCAGCTCGTCCATGAGCTTCTTGATCTCGGCATCAGGGGCGTTGCGCTGGAGAGCGTCGGCCAGGTTCTGCTGGGCGTTGCGCAGATTGCGTTCTGCCTGCGACAGATCGCCATCCTCCATGCCTACAGCGATATCCCAGAGGTGGTCGGCGGTATCCTTCAGCGCCTCCTCGCCCTTGGCGAGCTTCATCCGCGTCAGAGCGGATTGCAGCAGCAGGTAGTTGGTCAGCTTCGGGATCGTCTCTTCCGGGCGCAGCGTCAGCGCCTCGTTCAGCGTGATCGCTTCCAGCATCTTGCGCGTGTCGAGCGAAAAGACCTGCCGCTCTTCGGCGACGGCGGCGGCCAGCGGCTCGTGGAACGGGCGGGCCGGCATCGTCATCTCGTAGGGCGAGCTGCGACCCGTCTGGCCAGCGGCGTCCTTGGCAATAAGGGTGATGCGGACCCGCTTGCCCGACAGCGGATGCTCGGTCAGGTTCTTGCTGGTCAATCCCTTGGAGTCACGCGAATTGCGGCGGGGGATCTCCAGGCGGAAGTCCGGCAGCGGATAAAGCGGCGTTGCGGCCGGGTCGGAGTCGACAGGAACGATCTCCGCGCGCGCTTCCTGCACGCCGTAATCGTCCTTGACCGTGAAGCCGATTTCGAGAGCGCCGTTGACGGTCGGCTTCGGTATTCCATTGAAGGCGATCTCGGGCGCCTTGTCAGGAATAACGTCGAAGCTCCACGCGCGACCGTTGACCTCGAGCCTGCCGTTTTCCTCGAGCTTCATCAGATGCGTCGTGGCGGACAGCGCGGGATTGATGGGAGCCGTGCCGTCGGCCTGCTGAGTGGCCACTGGCGTAACAGGGGGCTTGGCGGCTTCCTGAGGCGTGATGTCCTCGGCCTCGCCATTCTCGTGCCGGAAGACAACCTTCTCCGCCGTCTTTCCGCCGCTGACGCGGACCGTCAGGCTCGAGAGTTCGGGGACGCGGATCGCCGTCTGCTCGGTACCGTTTGCCGTCAGATAGATCGGCGCGCGACCGGTGTAGGAGGGGGGCGTGACCCAGGCGTCGATACGCACGGCAGGATCAACTGCCTGCGGCGCGGGCCGCGGCTGCAGCGCATCCGAGATCGAACCGCCGCTCGTCGATAGCGAATAGGCGAAAGCCATTACCACAAGCAATGCCGGGATGGCACGCAAGGCCAGCCGGTCGTGGGAGGCGATGTCGGGGCGTGGGAAGCCGGTATCGAGCGCCGCGATCTTCTCCGCCATCCGCGTCTGATGTTCGCGCCAAAGGGCGCGGGCGAAAGGCGTGTCGGTGGCGGGTTCGTCTTCCTGAACGGCAACAGGCTGATGCTGCAGGCCGTTGCGCTGCTCGAGCAACCGATCGGCAGCAGCCACATCGGGCCAATGAAGCCGGCGCAGCGGAAGGAGGGTGACGAGGGTGGCAACCGCAAAAATGATCAGTAGCGCCACGCGAATCCATTCGGGCGCGTAGCGGAAGACACCGAACCAAGACGCTGTGAGGTAGAGCGCCACAACCGACAGAATCGGCAGCAGGAGAGGTAGGATCTGTTCGAAGAGCAGGACCAGGCGCGCCAGAAAGCGCTTGGCCGCGACCAGGCGCGCCAAGGAAGGCCTCAGGGCAAATGCTCCGGTTTTCTCCTTGCTGGAGCTCTTGTTCAATCCGTTCTCCGCGCGCTGGCGTTCAAAGCAGGAGGGCGTTTCCGGCGATTGCCGGGGCAATTCGCTCTCGATCAAGGATAGCATTCTTTGTGGCGAAGGCGAGGGCAAGCCCCAGCCAATGCCGGTTTTTCACGGTTCTTCGCCAAAAAGTGATGCCCCCGCCAGGCGGTGATCAGTCCAGCCAGGCCGGGATGGAATCGAGGGCGATGAGCTCTTCGTAGGTGCCGCGCGGGCGAATCACGTGGAAATCGTTGCCCTTGACGATCACTTCAGGAACCAGAAGGCGGCTGTTATAGGTGCCGGCCTGAACCGCGCCATAGGCGCCGGCGGTGCTGATGGCGAAGAGATCGCCGGACTTCGGCATCGCCATTTCGCGGTCGAGCGCCAGATAGTCGCCGGTTTCGCATACGGGGCCGACGATATCCGCCTTGATGCGCGGCGCGTTCGCTGCCGAGATCACTACGGGGCGGATCTCGTGATGGGCCTCATAGAGAGTCGGACGGATGAGGTCGTTCATCGCGCCATCGACGATCACGAAGGTTTTCTCGCCGCCGTCCTTCACGTAGATCACTTCGGTGACCAGGATGCCGGCATTGCCGACGATCAGGCGGCCGGGCTCAGTGACGATCTTGCAGTTGAGGTCGCGCAGAGTGTTCGTGACGATCGCAGCATAGGCTTCCGGCGATGGGGGCGGGTTGTTGTCGTCCCGGTAGGGGATGCCAAGGCCGCCGCCCACATCGACGTGATGGATATCGTGGCCCTCTGCGCGTAGCGTGCCGACCAGTTCGCGCAGCAGCTTGAAGGCGTCTTCGAATGGCTGCAGGTCGGTGATCTGGCTGCCGATATGCATGTCGATGCCGGTCACTTCGATGCCGGGCAGGCTTGCTGCGCGGGCATAGACGGCGCGGGCGCGCTCCCAGGAAATGCCGAACTTGTTTTCCTTCTTGCCAGTCGAGATCTTCGCATGCGTCCTGGCGTCGACATCGGGATTGATGCGGAAGGAGACAGGGGCCTTCTTGCCTGCCCTGACGGCGCGCTGGTTGAGGATCTCGAGTTCCGGCTCGGACTCGACGTTGAAGCAATAGATGCCGGCCTCGAGGGCCAGGTCCATCTCCCGCGCTGTCTTGCCGACGCCGGAGAACATGATGCGCGATGCCGGGATGCCGGCGGCCAGTGCGCGACGCAGCTCTCCCTCGGATACGACGTCGATGCCGGCGCCGAGATTGCCCAGCGTCTTTAGCACTGCCTGATTGGAATTCGCCTTCATGGCGTAGCAGACCATCGCGTCGACATCGCTGAAGGCTTCCGAGAAGACGCGGTAGTGGCGCTCGAGAGTGGCCGTGGAATAGACATAAAAAGGCGTGCCGACGGCCTTGGCGATCTCGGGAACGGGAACGTTTTCGGCGTAGAGAACGCCGTCGCGGTAGTCGAAATGGTTCACGTCAGTGGCCTCTCAAAGCATGTCTCCCGACGTGGGAACCGGTTTCGGGATCAGGACATGCATAAATACAAAGGCTAAAGCGCTGCTGGCGAATCCGAAAGATCGCCGCGTGCCTTAGAGAAGCGGATCGAGGATGAAGGGCCTGTCGACCCTGCCCGGCTGCGGCGTCGGCTTGGACGAGTCACCGGTCTTCGTTGCGTTCGCGCTCGGCGGGTCGAGATCGCCCTTTCGCCCGCACCCGGCGACGGCAAGGCCGATCACGGCGAAAACAACCGTCAGGCGGACGATCTGCGGCAAGCTCTTCTGCATGGAATTCCTCTTGGGAAGCGGCACTGGTGGACACCTTCATAGCGAAGTTTATCCAGCTTGTGCACCCTGATTGTTGAGGTCAGTTGCGGGCTCGCCAATAGGCGATCTGCTTGCGCACTTCCGACGGCGCCGTGCCGCCGAAGCTCTTGCGGCTTGCAACCGATGCCTCGACCGTCAGCACGTCGTAAACCTTGTCGGTGATACCGGCATTGATCGCCTGCAGATCGGCAAGCGACAGCTCGGCCAAGTCGCAGCCCTTGCTCTCGGCCAGCGCCACCGCACGGCCGGTCACGTGATGCGCGTCACGGAACGGCAGGCCGGCTTCGCGCACCAGCCAGTCGGCAAGGTCGGTCGCGGTCGAATACCCGGAACCGGCAGCGGCCTTCATGCGCGCGCTGTTGACGGCCATGTCGCGAACCATGCCGGTCATGGCTGATACTGCCAGCTCCAGGCTTTCGGCAGCGTCGAAGACCTGTTCCTTGTCTTCCTGCATGTCCTTTGAATAGGCGAGGGGCAGGCCCTTCATGATTGTCAGAAGTGCGATCAGCGAACCGTTGATGCGGCCGGTCTTGGCGCGCACCAGCTCAGCGGCGTCAGGGTTCTTCTTCTGCGGCATGATCGACGAACCGGTGGAGAAGGCATCCGACAGGCGCACGAAGCCGAATTGCGGCGTCGACCAGATGACGATTTCTTCCGCCAGACGCGACAGGTGCATGCCTGCGATGGCGGCGATCGACAGGAACTCGATGGCGAAGTCGCGGTCCGAAACCGTGTCAATCGAGTTGCGTGTCGGCTCGCGGAAGCCCAGCGCCTTTGCCGTCATGTGGCGGTCGATCGGATAGCCGGTGCCGGCAAGCGCTGCCGCGCCGATCGGGCTCTCGTCCAGATGCTCAATTGCATGGCGCACGCGCGAGCGGTCGCGGCCGAACATTTCGACATAGGCCATGCAATGGTGGCCAAAGGTGACGGGTTGGGCGGTCTGCAGATGCGTGAAGCCCGGCATGACGGTCTCGGCGTGCTCTTCGGCGCGGTCGAGGAAGGCGGCGATCAGGTTGGTCAGTAGCTGCTCGGTCTTCTGCAGCTCTTCCTTGACCCAGAGGCGGAAATCGAGCGCGACCTGGTCGTTGCGGGAGCGGGCTGTGTGCAGGCGACCGGCGGCCGGGCCTATCAGCGTGGCGAGGCGTGCCTCGACGTTCATATGAATGTCTTCGAGCTTGCGGGAGAATTCGAAACTGCCGCTCTCGATCTCTGACAGGATCGTGTTTAGCCCTTCGACGATCTTGTCTTTATCGTCTGCCGAAATGATGCCCTGGTGGGCAAGCATGGTGGCATGGGCGATAGAACCGCGGATGTCCTGGGCAAACAGCTTCTTGTCGAAACCGATCGAGGCATTTATCTCCTCCATGATCGCATCGGGACCGGAGGCGAAACGGCCGCCCCACATCTGGTTGGAAGATTTGGTATCCGTGCTGTCGGCCATGACGATGCCTGCCTTGAAGAACGCGTGTCTCGGAGAATGAAATGACGACAAGAAAGTCCCTGCGCCTGCCATCCCTGAAGCTGATCGGGATCGCGGCCGTCGCAGGCATTATTGCCGGTGCGGCAGCGGTTTACATCAGGGAAGCCGGGTCTGGCAATGGCAGGACGCAAACGGCCTCGGGCGAATGCGCGGCGACAAAGGAGATCGCCGCGAGAATCGCGCCGCTGCTCAAGGGACAGGTGGCGGCGATGGTCGCTCCTGACGAGCACCGCAGGCTTACCACCGTTTCCTTCAAGGGCGCGGACGGCAAATCGATGACGCTCGACAATTTCGCCGGCAAGACCGTGCTCTTCAATCTCTGGGCGACGTGGTGCGTACCCTGCCGCGAGGAAATGCCGGCGCTGAACGCGCTCGAGAAGGAGCTGGGCAGCGACAGGTTCCAGGTCGTGCCCGTCAACATCGACACCGGCGACGACGAGAAGCCGAAGGCCTTTCTCAGCGAGATCGGCGTAAACGCGCTGCAGCTTTACCGCGACAACACGATCGAGGTCTTCAACAGCCTGAAGAAGGAAGGCCTCGCCTTCGGCCTGCCGGTCACGCTTTTGATCGACGGCAAAGGCTGCCTGATCTCTGCGATGAACGGCCCCGCCGCCTGGGACAGCGACGATGCCAAGGCGCTGATCAAGGGCGCGATAGGTTCGTAAGCTGTGTCTGAGCACTTTGACGCGTTTGAAGAAAATACCAGTCGACCTTGCCTGGCGTAAACGCGACAGCCGCCCGCTTTTCCCACAATGGTGTTGTATGGTCACCGACAACGAGGATATCCGTCGATGGTAGCTTTGGATCGGCTGCAATCTCGGAAATCTTGTCGAAAACCTCTGCCCAGATCTCGGTCAATTCGCAAACGCGCTGGTTCTTGATGATTGCTTCGTTGGTCCTGCAATGAAGCTGGCCGCCAGGTTTCGCGACGTAGGGTATGTGCGAGTTAAGCGTCAACCAGTAGACTATCATCGGCTGCGCGCTCTTGGCCAGAAGACGGAGATGAACTGCGTCACCAACTTCGCCATCACAAAGGCCGTTGAAGACGCTGCCGCATCGGGATGGGAAGAGCTGCCGATCGCGTGCAAGGTCGTCGAGGAAATGGGATTCTTTTATGCCAATCCGGGGGTACCAGACATCTCGATCGAACATTTCGCTGGAATAGCCGTGGTAGGAGATTGTAGCGAAACCCCTTTCGGCAAGTTGTCGAGGAAGGCAGTCGTATTGTTCGGCGCGCAGATAGTCGGTGAAATTCCCCCATCGCCCGCATAGTTCGCGTGACTCGGCAGAGGTGGTTGAGCCCTCAAAGTTGCTTCTGCCGGAGAGTACGCTGTAGCCCGCTTTAACTGCTGCACTTTCAAATTTGCTGGCCAAGAGGGCTTTCATCCCGGGGTCGGAAAACGAGCCAAGCCCTTCCACTATGACGATCAGCAGGTTCCGTCCGCGCTTGGTTATGCTTTCGGCATCAAGGCCGTTCAGTGCCATCGCACTTTCAAAATGTGAGGCAGGCTGTTTTACGTATAAGCGATTGACGTAGCCATCTGCCACGGGCAGCGCAGCGGCCAGGATGGCCGCGGGCAATGGCGAGGCAGCGCAAAGCGCCTTTCTATGCCGGTTTACGAGCCAAGCTGTTCCAAGCGCGTTGAAAAGAAAAAGAGAAATTGCGCCGATGTAAAAAGCAGATGCGGCGACATCGATCGATGCAAGATAGCGAATCGTATGAAAGGCGGTTGCCAGGGGTAAGTAGAACATGACTGCGACCACCAAGCTTAAGTCGATAATCGCCACGAGCCCGAAAAGGACATAAACAAACGGTGGCCGCAGCCAAAGGGAAATCATCGCTGCCAGGAAATAAAGGGGAGGCGAAACCAGCCGGTAGACAAGAAAGTACGGAGTTGCGAGCAGGAAGATCAAATTCGGCACGACCACTGCCACCAGTGCAAGAAGCCATGTATTTGGCTGCGCCAGCCTTTTCAGCATGTCGTTCGAAGCGCTTTTCTTGCTCGTGCTGTTCATCGATGTCCCTCGGCTCGATCCAAGGCTAATCAATAAACCTTCAGCAATCGTATATGCTTTTGAGCGACTTTATTTAGCGGACACAACCAGAAGCTCGTCGCGGTGGCCGTCGAAGCCGCGGCGAGGTCTTCAACAGCCTGAAGAAGGAAGGCCTCCCCGTCACGCTTTTGATCGACGGCAAGGGCTGCTTGATCTCCGCCATGAACGGCCCCCGCCGCTTGGGACAGCGACGATGCCAAGGCGCTGATCAAGGGAGCGATAGGGTCGTAGGCAAGGCGGCTTATGGCCGCTTGCGTGCAGAACAGCGGATGGGCTAGGTGGCATCTGCTACACCACTCTGAATTCTTCGTTGTTAATCTGCGATTTGAGAAGCTGCCGACAGAAGCTCTTCGGGATTGAGCGCCTGGCACACATTTCGCCCCTCGTCTTCGACCTCCGTGAAGCTCCAACGCACCACACTTTCTCGATCGAGCAAGAAGTGACCGACAAGCTGCATATGTCCGGCGAGGCTCACCTGCCGATCGGCTTCCGTAAATTCGTACCGGTCCTTTTTGTTGAGAAGATCACCTGCTGTGGGCGGGGCCATTGGTTCCGGCAACTCTCCCGGTCGATCGACCCGCATTGCCATGACCACGTCCATTCCAACCTTGTATGGCCAGTCGGTCTCATTGTGGGTGAACTCGAGGACGGGCAAGCCGAAGGCGCGATGCAAATCCCGTTCCGGGTCGGATGCCGCAAAAAGATTGGGTATCGGCTGGTAACGGAAATAGAGTCGCGCGCGTTCTACCGGGGTGCTTACAACGACCAGGGATTCGATGCCTTTCTCGCGCAGCGCCGAGCTGAGCTGTGCCATAGCTGCGACATGGCGACGGCAGAACGGACAGTGCAGGCCCCGAAACAGACCGATCAATAGCGGGCTGCGGCCGCGAAAGTCATCAAGTGCGATCTTCCCTTCGCGTGAGATTGCATCCAGCACAAAGTTCGGAGCTTGGTCGCCCGGTTGCAACAGATGTTCGACATGGCACACAGACATAAACAACCTCCTCGCCGCGGGGATCAGAAAGGCACCACGACAAGTGCTTTGAAGTCGAGCCCGCGTTGGGCGCTGCCGAGGTCGAGATTCAGCGTTGCAGGCCTGACCTCTCGTCTTGGCGAACCGCCAGGATCGATCCTGAGAATGGCCCCACATTGGCCGACGAGCAAGCGCTAAACAGCAAAACTGGTCTAGCTCTGCGGGGCGCCTGTTGGACGGCGGCGAGGGCGGCCAGATCTCCACATGAACGGCCCGCCGCCTGGGATAGCGACGAGAAGGCGCTGATCAAAGGTAGGTGGGGACGTCGCCTTAGGAGAGCGGCGGCCCGACGATCGCGATATGGTTTTCGGCGCAGCAGCGCGTGAGCGCGTCGATCATCTCGGGAGACGGGGCGGTCGCGGCGGGAAGTTCGGCCTTGTCGGCGACCTGGCTTGCCTGCCGCAGCATTGTCTCGAAGTCATCGCCACGTGATCGTCAGGCAATGGGCGCCGGCGACACTTTCGACCCGAAAGCTGTGCGGGATACCCTTCGGAGCAACCAGTGTCTGCCTCGCGCTGGCGCGAACCTCTCGCTGCCCGATTTGGAAGCGCATCTCGCCTTCGAGCAAATGGAAAACTTCATCTTCGCGATGGTGAACGTGCAGAGGCGGCGTCTCTCCCCATGGCATCCAATGCTCGATGACGCTGATCTTGTCATCGCTTGCCAGGGATGAAAACCGGATGGCGACGAGCGTATTGCCAAAGCAGCGAAGCTCGCCATTTGACCGCGGATGGGTGTTCATGTTCATCTCTGATCCTTCCAGGATTTGAAGTGCTTACGAATGAGCGGTTTTTAGCGTCGGAGCCTGACTCCGATCCAATCCAATGATCGTATGGACTGAATCCACGCCATGAATTTCAATGGTCTCGACTTGACCTCGTGCGCGTCTTCGATGCCTTGATGCGGGAGTCAAGCGTCACGCGTGCCGGGGATCGTATCGGTCTCAGTCAGCCGGCCGTGAGTGCGGCGTTGAACAGGCTTCGCCACCTCTTCAACGACAATCTTTTCGTGCGGCAGGGAAACGAAATGCTGCCCACGCCCAGGGCAGTCGAACTTGGTGAAAGGGCCCGCCTGGCGCTCGCGGAAATCGAGGGAATGATCCGCTCGGTCCGCGGCCTGGAACTAGGCGAACTCGATCGGACCTACACGCTGTTGGGGGCCGACTTCTTTTCCATGCTGTTGATGCCCCAGCTGGCGCGAAAGGTGCACGAACAAGCGCCGAATGTGCGCCTGCGTTTGCTTGATAGCGCCAGGGGCGACGTCGCAAGGCTGCTTCAAGAGAATGCGGTCGATATGGCCCTCGAGCGTCCGCTCGAGTTACCGGATTGGGTATCAAGCGCACTGCTTTTTCAATCGCCCTTCGTCATCATCGCATCACGAAACAACGAGGCCATTGCAGCGATTCCGGACGGCGGACAGATTCCGCTCGATCTCTTTTCCCGCTTGCCCCATGCTATACGTTCGATCGATGGGACGCTTTCCGGCATGGTGGACGAGGCTCTGAAGTCGCACGGGCTTCGTCGTAACGTGACGCTTGCGCTCCCGCATTTTCAGGGCGTGGCGCTCGCCGTTGCCGCCGGCTCGCATGTCGCGGCGGTGCCCGTGCAGTTTGCGAGAGCGGTCAAGGCGCAGCTCGACCTGATGGTCTTCGAACCGCCAATCGATGTTCCCGCGCCGCACGTGAACCTCTACTGGCACTCCCGCCACGACCAGGATCGAGCGCATCTGTGGATGCGATCGCTGATCGTGACGACGGTCTCGGAGTTGGGGTTCCCCATTTAAAGGCAAGCCGGCGCCAAGCGGGCCAAAGCAGGATCGCGCCAGCGAAGTCCATCACCGTCCTTTATGCGATGCTTACATCGGGTGCCCGTCCATCCAATCGAAAAGATATGCCCGCACCGATAATCTTAGCCGGTGCGGTCGATCATCTGGCCGCTTGAACAGTCATGCAGTTTTGCTGGAAGGATGAGGCGATGTACGGTCGCTGGTGGTTACTTTACGTCGCGGTGCAATCGCGTCAGGCGGCTCAAGCGCAATCATCTGGGCACACCGATAAGCACGAGGTTGCCTTCGATCGAGCAGACGATTGCTGGATCTTCGCCAGGCTTGCACTCGTTCTTGCGGTCTTCTTCGCCGGGCTGGCTTGCATTCTTTGGGTCGCAAGCTGATCGCTGGCTTTCCTCCAAGGGCGAAGACGGCAACCGCCGACGCTCGACGGTTTCGCCGGCAAAGGCCGCGATTTTCAGTCTTCGGGTGACGGGTGACGCCGTTGCCGCTCCGATCATCCGTCAGCGTCTCCTATCCGTCGCAAGCAGTCAGTGGTGGATTTAGCCACAGCACTTGGTAGCAGCATTCGCCGGCCCGCGGCAGGCCGTCTCTTGGGCTTGCTTCGCCAGCCACCGGTCACGCGGCTTGCAGCTTGCCGCGCGGGGAAGGAGTTCAACCTGCACCACACCGTTGCTGATGACCGGGATCGAGGCGCAATAGAGCTGCATCGGCTGCACACCATCGCTTACCTCAAAGGTCAGCTTCGCCGAGCCATCAAGCTGCACATGTTCGGAAACCTTGCGAATGATGGCGGCGAACTTGCCGGCCGGCATGTGGGTGCGGTCGCCCTCCTCGATATCCCAGAGCTGAACGAAAGTCTCCGCCCAAGCTTCCGGGTTGGCTCCGCAGTCGAGTGCCGAAAACTGTCCGGCCTTGACCTCGGTGACGTGATAGCCCGGCTTCGCCAACCGACCGTCGTAGCGGAACGCCAGAGGCAGATCTGGAGACGTTGCCAGGGCCTCAAGCAGAAGGCCGAGGCTGATATCTGAAGACAGGGCCTTGTCGATCGCATTCATCTGAGGTACTCCTTGTTTCAACATTTCAAGGATTATTGAATTATGGATGAACGTCAAGCCCTCGCTTCGTTCGGCGCGCTGTCTCAGGAGACCCGCCTCCAGATCGTCCGCATGCTCGTCGTTGCCGGCCCCGAGGGCATGGCCGCCGGGACGATTGCGGAGAAGCTCGAACTATCGCCCTCGAACATTTCCTTCCATCTGAAGGAGTTGGACCGGGCGGGCCTTGTCAGCCAGCAGCGCGAAGCCCGCTCGATCATCTACACCGCCAATTACGATGCGCTCGGCGGCCTCGTGCGCTTCCTGATGGAAGACTGCTGCGCCGGCCATCTGGAAATCTGTGCGCCGGCTGCGGAAATCGCTGCCTGCTGCCCGCCCGGCAAGGGAAAAATTCAATGAACGTCCTGATCTAGTCCGGGACCTGAGGCCATGACATCTTTTCCGCTCTCCAGTCGCCTTGCCTCGGAGGCGTTGGGCACAGCTCTTCTGGTCGCAACCGTGGTCGGCTCGGGCACCATGGCGGACAGACTGACGACGGACACGGCGCTTGCGCTGCTCGCCAACACGCTGGCAACGGGGGCGATCCTCGTTGTGCTGATCACCATCCTCGGGCCGATTTCCGGCGCTCACTTCAATCCGGTCGTGTCGCTGGTTTTCGCGCTGCGCCGTGAGCTGACTGCCATGTCTACTCTGGCCTATATCGGTGCACAAATCCTTGGCGGCGTTGCCGGAACGCTGCTCGCGCATGCCATGTTCGGACTGCCTCTGCTGCAGGTCTCGACCACCATCCGCACCGGCAGCGCGCAGTGGCTGGCCGAAGTGACTGCCACGTTCGGCCTCGTCTTCGTCATCCTCACCGGTCTGCGCTTTCGTGCCGATGCGGTGGCATGGCTGGTCGGCCTCTACATCACGGCGGCCTACTGGTTCACCGCTTCGACTTCATTCGCCAATCCTGCGGTCGCTATCGCCCGCTCGCTGACGAACACCTTTTCCGGCATCCGCCCGGTCGATCTGCCGGGTTTTATTGTCGCGGAAATCCTCGGCGCATTGCTGGCGCTGTTGCTGGCGGGTTGGCTGCTGATGGAAGCTCGCAATCCTCAATCACTGACTGAAACGGAACCTGCGCCATGACAATCGACGTCACGATCTATCACAATCCGAAATGCGGCACCTCGCGTAATACGCTGGCAATGATCCGCAATGCGGGCATCGAACCTGTGGTCGTCGAATACTTGAAAGATCCGCCGGGCCGTGAACAACTCATCAAGATGATCGCGGATGCAGGCCTGACCGTCCGTGCCGCGATCCGCGAGAAAGATACGCCCTACGCCGAACTCGGACTCGACAACCCTGACCTGGCCGATGACGAGTTGCTCGATGCCATGTTGAAGGACCCGATCCTGATAAACCGTCCCTTCGTCATCAGCCCGCTGGGCACGCGCCTCGCCCGGCCTTCGGAGGTCGTCCTGGTTATCCTGCCCGGCACCCACAAAGGTCCGTTCGCCAAGGAAGACGGGCAGCAGGTTCTCGATGCCCAAGGTAAACGCCTTGTCTGAACGCGTGCCGCTTCTGGCCGTGGTGGCGCTCGGTGTGACACAGATCATCGGCTACGGCACCCTCTATTACAGTTTCAGCATTCTTGCTCCCGATATGGCCGCGCAGTTTGCCTGGTCGAAGGAATGGGTCTTCGGCGCTCTCTCTGCGGCGCTTCTGGTCGGCGGCCTGACGGCTCCGTGGTTGGGAGCGCTGTTTGACCGGATCGGCGCCGGCCGGGTGATGGCTACGGGCTCTTTTATTGCTGCTGTCTCTCTGGCCGCCTGCGCTCTCGCGCCCGACAAGGCCGTGTTTGTTGCCGCGCTCATCGCCGCCGAAGTTGCCGCAAACCTTGTTCAGTACGGCGCAGCCTTCGCGCTGCTTGTGCAGATCCGGCCACAGGTTGCATCCCGCAGCATCACCTATCTGACGCTGATTGCCGGTTTTGCCTCGACGATTTTCTGGCCAATCACCGCGGCGCTGAATGCGCATCTTACGTGGCAGAACGTTTATCTGATCTTCGCCGTTCTCAACCTGGCCATCTGCCTGCCGATCCATGCATGGCTGTCGCGCAGCAGGAGCACGCAACGGACGACGGCGGCATTGGTCGCCGCCCAGCGAGTGGAGGGGATCTTGCCACCTGCTCGCCGCCGGCTCGGCTTTGCCATCATGGTCAGCGGCTTATCACTGATGTCGCTCGTCAGTTCGGCCACGCTGGTGCATCTGGTGCCACTACTGTCCGGCCTTGGACTCGGCGGAGCCGCTGCCCTCGTGGGGACACTCTTCGGCCCATCGCAGGTCAGCAGCCGGCTGATCAACATGGTCTTCGGTAAGAACCTGCCGGCAATCCATCTGGCGGTGATCGCGGCCATGCTGATTCCGGGCGGCGTGTTGGTGCTGCTGTTCACGGCTCCGTCCGTGCCGGGTGCGATGGCTTTCGCCGTGATCTTCGGCATGGGCAATGGCCTGCTGAGCATCGTCAGCGGTACGCTGCCTCTGCATCTCTTCGGCAGCGACGGTTACGGCAAGCTGCAAGGGAGAATGATGGCAGCGCGGCTGATCCTGTCGGCGCTTGCGCCGTTCGTCCTGGCTTTTGCGATGGAGAACTTCGGCATCACACAGTCACTCGGCACGGCCGCTGCTTTAGGCGTGCTTTCCATCATCGCGCTACTTTCCATCCCGGCGTTGCGATAATTGCGGTTGGCGCACCGCCGACCGGAAGCCGTGGCCGGGTCGCGAACGCCGGCAACCTGGAGTACTTCTATCGCAGTGACCGTGCGACTAGCGACACTGAAAGTCTATTGCCGACCTTGCCGTCAGCGCTAGGTTTGTGAATCGGACACAGTCGCGCGGATAAGTTGGACCCGCGACCGAACCAAGCTTTCGAAGCTCTAGCTCGCTTTGCTGGTGCGCAGCGAGCCCTCTCGAACCAAGTCGGTGTACTGATGCGATAGCGTAGGAGGCGTAGATGGCAATTTCGCGCAAGCAGGCAGAGCGTTTGCTAACGGCGGACGAATGGCAGCTCGTTCAAAAGACTCACCATCCGGCAATGCAGGATTTGTCGGATACAGATCTCTCTGATCTCGCCAAGCGAATCCGTGAAAGGCGCGATCGTGCGCAAAGCGAGGCGAACAGACAGCGCAGGGAAATGAGAGGCAAGGCGCAACCCAAAGGGGCGACACCGGCACGCAAGGATACAGGCACGAGAGGCAAACTCGAAGTTCTGGCCATGGGCGTGCGCAGCGTGAACGCGGAACAGGCCCGCCGGCGTCGAATGCTTGCTAAAATTCAGATGGTCGAGAACATGCGCGCCGCGTTGGCACGAAGGAAAGAAGCGAAAAGCGAGAAGGACGAGTCATTTAACACGCGGCAGGCCCACGCAGGCATGCACTCGATCGAAAGCACAAAGCGCAAAGATCTCATCCGCCCCATGGAGCGCGGTAGACTGCGGAAGGCGAGCGCCGTTTCGCAGGCGAAGCGCGATGCTCGCGGCGCATAGGTTCTGGTTTCGCCAGCTCATCAGTTTCGGCGGACAACCTTCGAACGGCAAGAATGAAACGAGACCGTGCGGATCGTCGAGATCGGTTGGCGTCAGCGGGTCGGGATCGGCGTATCGCCGCGATAATCGTAGAAGCCGCGCCCGGACTTGCGGCCGAGCCAGCCGGCTTCGACATATTTCACCAGCAGCGGGCAGGGGCGATACTTCGAGTCAGCCAGGCCGTCGTGCAGCACCTGCATGATCGACAGGCAGGTGTCGAGGCCAATGAAATCGGCAAGCTGCAGCGGCCCCATCGGATGATTGGCGCCTAGTTTCATGGCGGTGTCGATGGCGTCGACGTTGCCGACGCCTTCGTAGAGCGTGTAGATGGCTTCGTTGATCATCGGCAACAGGATGCGGTTGACGATGAAGGCCGGGAAATCCTCGGCGACCGTCACCGTTTTCTCCAGCGAGGCGACGAAGTCCTTGGCGGTTGCGAAGGTCACTTCGTCCGTCGCGATGCCGCGAACCAGTTCCACGAGTTTCATGACCGGCACCGGATTCATGAAATGGATGCCCATGAAGTGCTCGGGGCGGTCGGTGGCGGAAGCGAGCCGGGTGATCGAGAGCGAGGACGTGTTGGTGGCAAGGATTGCTTCCGGCTTCAGGACCGGACACACTTGGGCGTAGATCTTGCGCTTGACGTTTTCGTCTTCGGTCGCGGCTTCGATCACGAGATCGGACGCGGCAAGATCGTTAATGTCGGAGGAGCCGGAAATCAGGGCGAGGGTGGCGGAACGCTCTTCGTCCGTCATCTTGCCGCTCGTCACATGGCGGGCGAGGTTGCCGTTGATGGTGGCCAGGCCGTGCTGGACGCGTTCCTCGGAGAGATCGTAGAGCTGGACCTTATAGCCTGCATCTGCCGAAACCTGCGCGATGCCGCAACCCATCTGGCCTGCGCCGATAATGCCAATCGTCTTCAACACCGCGTTCATCTCCAAACCCCCGCTCGGCATGCGCCGCCGCGCTGCCGCATTTTTCTAACAAAACTGCCGGGCAAATGATCGCCCGGCAGAAGTAGTAGCCCTTAAAAAGATAATTTTCCAGTCATTCGCAAGTGCGAAATAAGGGCATCTGCACGCATCAGAGCGCCTTCTGCAGTTCCGGCAGTGCTTCGAAGAGATCGGCGACGAGACCGTAGTCGGCAACCTGGAAGATCGGCGCCTCCTCGTCCTTGTTGATGGCAACGATGACCTTCGAATCCTTCATGCCTGCGAGGTGCTGGATGGCGCCTGAGATGCCGCAGGCGATGTAGAGATCAGGAGCGACGACCTTGCCGGTCTGGCCGACCTGCCAGTCGTTCGGGGCGTATCCGGCATCGACGGCAGCGCGCGAGGCGCCGACGGCAGCACCGAGCTTGTCGGCGACCGGCAGGATGACTTCCTTGAACTTCTCGGCAGAGCCGAGGGCACGGCCACCGGAGATGATGATCTTCGCAGACGTCAGTTCCGGACGGTCGGAGGCCGACAGCGCGTCCTTGACGAAGCTCGACAGGCCAGGGTTGGCCGCGGCCGCAATAGCTTCGACCGGGGCAGAACCGCCTTCGGCAGCGGCGGCGAACGACGCGGTACGCACGGTGATGACTCGTCTGGCGTCGGTCGCCTGCACCGTCTGGATGGCGTTGCCGGCATAGATCGGCCGCTTGAAGGTGTCAGCCGAAACCACCTCGATGATCTCGGAGACCTGCGCGACATCGAGCAGGGCGGCGACGCGCGGCATGACGTTCTTGCCGGTCGAGGTGGCGGCGGCGATGATCGTATCATAGCTTGCGGCCAGCGAAACGATCAGGGCGGCCAGCGGCTCGGCCAGATTGTTGGCAAGGCTTGCGTCCTCGGCAACCAGCACCTTGGACACGCCCGAGAGCTTGGCAGCCTGTTCGGCCGCGGCCTTGGCGCCGGCGCCGGCGACAAGCACGGTCACTTCGCCGCCGATCTTGGCGGCAGCCGTCAGCGTCTTGGCGGTCTGGTCTGAAAGGTGGCTGCCGTCGTGATCAGCCAGAAGAAGAATGGCCATGGATATATCTCCCTTTCTCGAACCTTTAAAGCACGCCGGCTTCGACTTTAAGCTTCTCGACCAGCTCGGCGACCGACTTGACCTTGACGCCTGCCTTGCGGCCGGACGGCTCCTCGGTCTTCAAGACCTTCAGACGCGGCGCGGTGGAGACGCCGAAGTCGGCCGGCGTCTTCTTGTCGAGCGGCTTCTTCTTCGCCTTCATGATGTTCGGCAGCGAGGCGTAGCGCGGCTCGTTCAAGCGCAGATCTGATGTGACCACGGCCGGAAGCTTGACCTCGATCGTCTGCAGGCCGCCATCGACCTCGCGCGTCACCTGGGCCTTGCCCCCAGGGCCAGCAACTTCGATCTCGATCTTCGAGGCGAAGGTCGCTTGCGCCGTGCCGAGCAGGGCCGCCAGCATCTGGCCGGTCTGGTTGCTGTCGTCATCGATCGCCTGCTTGCCTGTGATGATCAAGCCCGGCTGTTCGGCGTCGACGACGCCCTTGAGGATCTTGGCCACAGTGAGCGGCTCGACGGCATCGTCGGTCTCCACCAGGATGGCGCGGTCGGCACCCATGGCAAGTGCTGTGCGCAGCGTCTCTTCGGCCTTGGCCGGGCCGATCGAGACGACGATCACCTCCTCGGCCTTGCCGGCTTCCTTCAGCCGCAGCGCTTCCTCGACCGAGATCTCGTCGAACGGGTTCATCGACATCTTCACATTCGCGAGTTCGACGCCTGTGCCATCCGGCTTCACGCGGATCTTCACGTTGTAATCAACCACCCGCTTCACGGGGACGAGAATTTTCATGGGGTCCTTCCTTCAACTCTTTCGCCAAGAAAATGCGCGTTTCGGCGCTGCTCCGATTGTCGAATGGCGACATGGATACGCGTTTTTCCTCCAAACACAACGCTTCCATGGCGCAGATAGGCAAATTGATCCCGTGGATATATTACGCTTACGTTCACGTCAATATTGGAGTTATTGCTTGTCCCAAGGCAGGCGCGGGCGCAGCTGTTGGCCGGGCGTCACGACCATCGTCGGGTTGGCGGCTGGCCGGTTTTTGACAGCCCTGGGCGTGACGACCTCCCGATCGAATAACGGGACGCCGCGGCGACGCATCAGAAGGACCAACAGGCCGCCGGCGACGATGCCGCCGACATGGGCGCCCCAGGAGATGCTGCCGTCGGGTTCCAAGACCAGCATCACGAATTGCTGGCCGATCCAGAGAAGGAGCGGCACGAAGGCCGGCAAGGGCAGCGGGACGCGCATCAGCACCAGCACCCAGACCTTCACGCGGGGATGCAAGACGACGTAGGCGGTGACCACGCCTGAGATCGCGCCCGAGGCGCCCACGAGCGGCGCTTCCGATGTCGGCCCCACAAGGCCATGGACGAGAGCGCCGGCGGCCGCGCAGAGCAGATAAAAAATAAGAAAGCGGAAGTGCCCCATCGCATCTTCGACATTGTCGCCAAAGACCCACAGGAAAACCATGTTCGGCGCAAGGTGCCAGAAGCCGGAATGCACGAAGGAATAGGTGATGTAGGTTAGCGGTTCCGGGATAAGGGCCAGCGCCGGCGCCAGCCTGGCGTGGTTAAACGCAACCGCGGGAATGTAGCCCAGGCCGACAATCGTTGCCTGCGACGCGGACTCGTTGGCGACCACCCCGGTGAATAGCCAAACCGCGAAATCCACCGCGATCAGCGCCATCGTCACCCATTGGACCTTGATATGCTTCAGCGTATTGGCATCGTGCAGCGGTATGAACATGAAGCCTGCCCCGGCGTTCGCGCCACATAGTCGGGAAGGAGCCTACCTGTTTTTTCCCGGAACCCAAAGCACATCCGCATGGCCGCGGTCATTGGCGTGGCGGGCCGCGACAAACAGGAAGTCCGAAACGCGGTTGACGTATTTCAACGCCGCATCGCTGACGACCTCGCCATCCGTGCGGGCAAGCTCGACCATCAGCCGCTCGGCGCGGCGCGCGATCGTGCGGGCGAGGTGAAGATGAGCGGCAGCCGAGTGACCGCCCGGCAGCACGAAAGATCTCAAAGGTTGCAGGTCAGCGTTCAATTCGTCGATGTCGTTCTCGATCCGCGAGACCTGGCTTTCAACGATACGCAGCGGCTCGTGTGCGGGCGGTTTGCCATCGTCCGGCGTTGCAAGATCGGCGCCGAGATCGAAGAGATCGTTCTGGATCAGTGTCAGCATTCGGTCCAGGACCGGCATGCCCTGCATGTGAAGCCGCGCGACGCCGATCGCGGAGTTGGCTTCATCGATGGTGCCGTAGGCTTCGACACGCAGATCGTATTTCAGCCGACGCGGCCCGGAAACCAGGGCCGTCGTGCCGTCGTCGCCGGTCTTCGTGTAGATCTTGTTGAGCCTTACCATGTCTACCCCCTTCTTTTTCTCCGCCTTAGCTAGGGCGGCCGCCGCCGGTCAGCCAGAGTGTCAGCATGATGAGGAGCACTGCGATCGCCTGCAGGAGCACGCGCAGCTGCATCAGCTTGTTGGAAAGGTTCGGATTGCCGCCCTTCATCATGTTGAAAAGACCGCGAATCAGTACGATGGCGACAATGCCCATGACAATAATCGCGAGAATATAGGTGACCGTGGACATGCTGGCTTTGGCTTTCCTGATTAGTCCACCCAGCGCATCAGGCGATAGAAAAGGTCTGCAGGCAGCAGCCTTTTCAACACCATGCCCTGCTTTGCCGGCGTGGTTACGGGGTAATGTGGTTTCGGATTGTTCGAGTTCAATGCGTGCTTCAGTACGGTATAAACGGCTTCCGGACCAAGCTTATGTCGATTGGGGCGCCCCGAGCCGTCAAGACGCGCAAGCTGGCGGCGGTAATCTGCCGCATGGACCGAGTTCCTGACGTCTATGTGCTCGTGGATTTTTACGAGCGCATTTGCCGTAAAGCGAGACGCAATCGGGCCCGGCTCGATCAGGCTCACGTGAATGCCACTACCCTGCAGTTCCATGCGAAGACTGATGCTGAGGCCTTCGAGAGCGAATTTGGAGGCGGTATAGGCGCCGCGGAAGCGGTACGGCACGACACCGAGAATCGACGAGCACTGGACGATCCGCCCCTGATCACGCTTGCGCATTAGCGGCACGACCTGACGTGTCAACTCGTGCCAGCCGAAGACGTTCGTTTCGAATTGGGCGCGCAGAGCCTCGGTCGGCAGGTCCTCGACGGCGCCGGGCTGCCCGTAGGCGCCGTTGTTGAACAGCGCGTCGATGCGTCCGCCCGTCAGCTCGCTGACGTCGCGCACGAGATCCGAGATCGTATCGGGCCGCGTATAGTCCATGCGGAGGGCCTCGATGCCGTCGGCTTGGAGGGCGGCCAGATCATCGAACTTGCGCACGGTGGCGAAGACCCGCCAGCCATCGGCCTTCAGCGCGCGGGCGCAGTACGCGCCGATCCCGGAAGAGCATCCGGTCACGATGATGGTGCGCTGATCCGACATGGAATGATTCCTGTACAAAATAGGAGTGGTTTCCCATATTCGAACGGGCGACACAACGATCAAAGCCGGGAGACGGAATGCCGAAGATAATGCGCATCTTCTATGATGTGGTCTACGACGCTATCTGCCACCTTATAGAGGATGACGGCTTCGCGATGGCGAGCCATGTCGCGTTGTCGACGCTTCTCGCCGTTTTTCCATTTCTAATCTTTGGGACGACACTGGCGACCTTCCTGGGCGCTGACCAGTTCTCGGACAGGGCGATACATCTCATCTTCGACACCTGGCCCGAGGCGATCGCCAAGCCGCTTGTCGATCAGGTAATCCAGGTTCTGACGATACCGCGCGGCGGCCTGCTGACCGTGTCCGTGCTGGCGGCGGCCTACTTCGCTTCGAACGGAGTCGAGGCGCTGCGCATCTCGCTCAATCGCGCTTATCGTGTCCAGGAAACGCGGCCGTGGTATCTCACCCGCCTGGCAAGCCTTGGTTTTGTCATGATCGCCGTGGTCATTTTCGCCGCCGTCAGCGTCCTGCTGGTGGCGGTGCCGATTGCCCTGAACTACGCGCGCTATTGGTTTCCGCTGTTTGCCGACACGCTCGAGGTTGTTTTCAGCTGGCGCGTCTACGGCACGCTGTTCATGCTGACTATCGGCCTTTTCGTCGTTCACCTATGGCTGCCGGCGGGCCGGCGCCGGGTATTCGACGTGGCGCCAGGCGTGTTGGTAACGCTGCTGCTCTGGCTGGTGGGAGCCCTGATCTTCGCGTACTACCTCGCGACGTTCGCCAATTATACGGCGACCTATGCCGGCCTGGCATCGGTGATGATCGTGCTGATCTTTCTTTATATGGTCGGCGTCATCTTCATTGTCGGCGCCGAGATCAATGCCGCCCTCCTGAAGTTCCGCGTGCGTGCGATCTTCAAGAACAATTTCCTGGGCAGAGGTCAGGCCAAGGCGTCAAAGCCCGACAAGGTGACGGATATCGGCCGGTGACAGGCCGCGGTCGCGAAGTTCGGAAAGCCCCGTGTCGCTTCGGCTCTTCGAAAGCTTGCGTCCGTCCTCATCGGTGATCAGGCGATGGTGATGGTAGACAGGCGCCGGCAGGCCGAGCAGCGTCTGCAGCAATCTATGCACCGAGGTTGAGTGAAAGAGATCGAGCCCACGGACCACATGGGTGATCCCCTGCAGCGCGTCATCGAGGACGACCGAGACATGGTAGCTCGACGGCGCATCCGACCGCGACAGGACAACGTCTCCCCACGCGCCTGGATTTGCGGCGATGGTGCCACGGTCGCCGTATCCTGTTTCCTCCCAGAAAAGAGCCTCGCCGGCAGCCTCCAAAGCCTTGCTCATGTCGAGCCGCCAGGCGTGTTTCACGCCTGATGCGAGAAGCTGCCGTCGGTCGAAATCGGCGCGTTGACGATCGTCGGGGGGATAGAGCGGCGAGCCGTCGGGGTCTCGCGGCCAGGGGGTGCCATTGGCTTCGGCGGCGGCAACGCGCGTCTTGATCTCTCCCCGCGTCATGAAGGCGGGATAGGCGAGGCCGAGGTCGACCAGCCGGTCAAGCGCCGACTGGTATTCGGCGAAATGCTCCGACTGCCGCCGCACGGGTCGTTCCCAGTCTATGGCGAGCCATTCGAGGTCGGCGTAAATGCCGGCCTCGAATTCGGGTGTGCAGCGGGTCAGGTCGATGTCTTCTATACGCAGCAGAAAGCGTGCGCCTGCGGACGCCGCCATGTCTCTGTTCAGAAAGGCAGAAAGTGCATGGCCAAGATGCAGCGGGCCATTGGGGCTTGGCGCAAAACGAAAGACAGGCTTTTGACGGGGAATCGCGGTCATGCTTTCTTCTGCCACGGATTCGATGGGATCGCGAGGAAGCGTGTTGATCATTCGCAGCGACGATGACGTGAGAGAAGGGCTGGAGAAGCTGCTTCACCTGGATCCGAGACTTGCTGCCATTGCGGCCGAGACTGGCCCGCTTCCTTTGCGGCTGCGCGAACCGGGATTCGAGGGGCTCGCGCACATTATTGTCTCGCAAATGGTGTCGAGAGCCAGCGCCGAAGCGATCTGGAAACGGATGCGGCCGAGCGAAGGCGTGCTGACGGCTGATAATTATGTGCTTCTCCATCCGGAGGCCTGGCGGGAGTTCGGTCTTTCGCGCGCCAAGGCCGAAACGCTGTCGCGCATTGCCGTGGCGGTTGCCTCGGGCCGTCTCGACCTTGCAGCGCTTTCTGCGCTGCCGCCCGACCAGGCGCTGGCCAAGCTTACGGCTCTCAAAGGCGTCGGTCCCTGGACCGCCGAGGTCTATCTGATGTTCTGCGGCGGCCATGCGGACGTTTTTCCGTCCGGCGACGTCGCCCTGCAGAACGCCGTGGCTGCGGCATTCGATCTCGGCGCTCGCCCAGCTGCTCGCGAGCTGGCGTTCATGGCGGGTGGATGGTCACCGTGGCGATCGATCGCGGCGAGGCTATTCTGGGCCTATTACGCCGTCAAGCTCGGTCGCGGTATGCTGCCGGTCGACTGAGTGACCGTGCAGTAAATACAAGGATTGATGCCTGAATTTATTAGACTTCACAATGCCGTCACAACCGGCCTAATATAAGAGGGCAGATGCCGAATCGATCAGGAGAGTCCCTTGACGATTGCAGTCTCCCCCCAGGCCCTGCCAGCGCTCGTCCTGAACGCTGACTACAGGCCCCTGAGTTATTACCCCTTGTCGCTTTGGTCCTGGCAGGACGCGATCAAGGCGGTATTTCTCGACCGTGTGAATATCATTGCAGAATATGAGCATTCGGTATCTTCGCCGAGTTTTTCGATGCGGCTTCCGAGCGTCGTCTGCCTCAAGACCTATGTCCAGCCTTCCCGCAACCCGGCCTTTACGCGCTTCAACGTGTTCCTGCGCGACAAGTTCGAATGCCAGTATTGCGGCGAGCACGATGACCTGACCTTCGACCACGTCATCCCGCGTGCCCATGGCGGCGAAACGACATGGCAAAATGTCGTTGCTGCCTGCTCCCCCTGCAATCTGAGAAAAGGCAGCAAGCTGCCGAAGCAGGCAGGCATGTTCCCGAATCAGAAGCCGTACCAGCCGACGGTGCAAGACCTGCACAATAACGGCAGGCTTTTCCCGCCGAACTACCTGCACGACAGCTGGCTCGACTACCTCTACTGGGATAGCGAACTGCAGCCCTGATCAGTCTCTACTCAGACAGGCTCAGGCCGTCTTACGGACGCCGACGAAGGCGAAAGCCGCCAGGACAAGGCTTGTGATCACGTTCCAGCCTGCGAAGGAGAGGCCGAGGACGCGCAACGCGGCGTCTGTGCAGGAGGGGCCCTTGATGCTGTTCAGCTCGCCCAGCAGGTCGCCGGCATTCTGCGTCATGCTGCCTGCCGTCGTGGAGCAGGTCGCCGGTCCTTCCCAGAACTGCCACTCGACACCGGAGTGATAAACGCCCATGCCGGCGCCGACAATCATAAGCATGCCGGCGGCAAGCAGGAATGCCCGGCCGATCCAGCTCGGAAGGCCGACTGCGGAGGCAACCGCGCCGAGGATCGCGACCGGAATGCCGTAATAGTAGGGCTGGCGCTGCAGCAGGCAGAGCGCGCAGGGGATGTAGCCGCCGATATATTGAAAACCAAGCGCAGTTCCGACGACGACCGCCATGCCTAGTGCGAGCACCAGCGAGTAGCCGACGACCGGGCGAGCAAGGGAAAACGAGGCAGGCATGAACGGACTCCGCGCGAATAGCTCAGTGGGCAAGTAGTTTATAGGCAATCCCGAGGGCGATGGCGACGGCGGCAACAATGCCTGTAACCTGCGCAAGGCGCTTCTCGATGAAGTGGCGGATCGGCTCGCCATAGCGGCGCAGCAGCCAGGCGAGGAAGAAGAAGCGGGCACCGCGTGCGATGATCGCGGAAATAACGAAGAAGCCGAGGTTCATGTGAATGACGCCGGCAAGGATCGTCACGACCTTGATCGGCGGCAGATGCGCCAGGCCGGAGGTGACGAGCAGCAACAGCAGGATTTCCCACTCATCGTGGATATAGAGCCTGAGCTGCTCGAAGGCGCCAAGCTTTCCGTAGAATTCCAGAACCGGGCGAGCTATCGCATCATAGGCATAGTAGCCGAGCGCCCAGCCGGCGATGCCGCCCAGGACGGATGCAACGGTTGCGACCAGCGCGTAGCGATAGGCGCGTTCCGGCTTTGCGAGCCCCATCGGCAGGTAGAGAACGTCGGCAGGAACCAGAAAGACAGAACTTTCGACGAAGGCTATAACGGCGAGCCAGACTTCGGCCGATTTCCGGCCCGCGAGTGACATGGTCCAGTCGTAGAGTCTGCGGAGCATTCCGATCCTTTCGCTTCGAGCGCATGAGCTTTATGGGGCGTCTGCGCCGCTGTAAATGCTTGCTGTGTCGTTCGTAGGGTGACGTGCCAAAAATCTTCGTGATCAAACGGCGGCGATGAGCTCAGGAGTCGACGCTGGAGGGCTGATCTGTCTTCTGCCGCATGACGTTCATTTCGGTTCGTTCGCGCGCCATTTCGCTGACGGCCTGACGCAGAACGGGATGCTTTGCCGTGAACATGTTGAAATCACGTCTTTCGAGCACAAAGAACTGGCAGAAATCCACGGCAACGACGTCCGCGGTGCGTCGTCCGCCGCTGAGCAGCGCCATCTCGCCGAAGAACGCGCCCGGCTCCAGCCGGATCGGCTCGCCCGGTAGCTGTACTTCCACTGCGCCCGATGACAGGAAATACATGCCATCGCCTCGGTCGCCCTTGCGCACCACGCGTTCGCCCGGCAAGGCCGATTTCGGCCGAAAGAGGAGCAGCAACTCCTCCTGCGAATCTTCATCGACCTTGGCAAACAGCGGGAAGGTTTCGATAAGTTCTTCCATCTCGAGCTGATGCTTGTGCTCGCGGGCCTCGTTGATCGCTCGGATTTTTTCAAGCTCGCGGCCGAGTGCCTCGTGCCGGCGGCGACCGAAGCGATTGCTGAGCACCGGCCATCTGGTGTGCACATGGGTATGCAGCGCTTCGGCACCCAAGCAGACGAGCGGATTGAGCGTGATCGAAATGATGGCGGATGCGAGGATGATGTCCTGCCCGTCACTTGGCAGCAGCCCGAGAGAAACGCCGAGGCTGGCGAGAATGAACGAGAATTCGCCGATCTGCGCCAGTCCGCCTGACACGGTCAGTGCCATGCCGATCGGATAGCGAAGCATGACGACGATGAGGAAGGAGACGATGGTCTTGCCGACGACAATCAGCGCCAGCGCGCTGATGACAGCCATCGGCTGCCGCACCAGGATCGACGGATCGAACAGCATGCCGACCGAGACGAAGAACAGCACCGAAAAGGCGTTCTGAAGCGGCAGCGAATCGGCTGCGGCCCGATGGCTGAGGTTGGACTCGCTCATCACCACGCCTGCGAAGAAGGCGCCGAGCGCAAACGAAACGCCGAAGACTTTCGCCGAGCCGAACGCGATGCCAAGCGCTATTGCGAGGACCGTCAGGGTGAAAAGTTCGCGCGAACCGGTTCTCGCCACGAGCGTCAGGAGCCAAGGGACGATCTTCGGCCCTAGAAAGATTGCCATGACCGCAAAGGCACCAACCTTCACCAGCGTCAGCGCTATCGTCAGCGGAAGCGGCAGCCCGGCGTTGTGTGCAAGGCCGCCCGCGGTCGCATGACCACCGAGCAATTCGGCGACGGCAGGCAGAAGCACCAGTGCCAGGACCGTGGCAAGGTCTTCGACGATCAGCCAGCCGACGGCGACGCGGCCGCTGGCGGAGTTGAGCAGGTTCCGCTCCTCCAGGGCTTTCAACAGCACAACCGTACTTGCTACTGACAGGCTGAGTCCAAGGACGATTCCCGCCCCAAGGTTCCAGCCCCACCAGCTGGCGAGCCCGATACCGAGCAGGGTAACGACGACGATCCGCGCGATTGCGCCCGGCACGGCAATCCCGCGCACGGCAAGCAGGTCGGCGGTCGAAAAATGCAAGCCAACGCCGAACATCAACAGGATGACGCCCATCTCCGCCAACTGGCTGGCAAGCTCGGCATTAGCGACGAAGCCGGGCGTCAAAGGGCCCATCACGATGCCTGCAAACAAGTATCCGACAAGCGGCGGCAGACGCACTCGATCGGCGAGATAGCCGAGTATCGCCGCGCAGACGAAACTCACGGCAACTGTTGCAATAAGCGATACTTCCTGATGCACGCGTGCGCTTTCCCTCTTGGCGGGCGCAGTGTGGCCGAAACGCCGAAGAAATTAAACAGTTGATTTGCCGCGTCGGGCCAATTGCTGGGTAGAGCCCGATTGAGGCAGCAATGTTGCAAACGACGAGATGAGAAAGCGTTGCCCTGCGGCAACACCCAGCTTCTGAACGATGCTGGAGAACCCCTGAAATTGCAGGTGAAGCGCTATACTCTCCATTAGAGTAGTTGCATATCTTCGTCCTGAATACTCGTTTAGACCGGGCGCATACGGGGCAGAAGTTGACTGATACTGTTGATAGTTCATACCTTTCCACCCGGCGTGCCACGCGTCTAAGCACACTCCTGCCCGTGCTCCTGCTCGCCACATACTTTAGCGCCAGCTTCGTTCTTCGACTCTTGCGTGGCGGCGATCTGGCGTCCGACGAGGCAGAGCAGATCAGGCTCTCGCATGCCTTGCAACTGGGCTACGGCGACCAGCCGCCGCTCTACGACTGGCTATTCTACTATTTCGCCAAGATCTTCGGCGCCTCTGTCGACACGCTGGCTTTCGTAAAGAACGGGACGCTGCTGCTGAGTTGCATCTTTCTCTGTCTCGCGGCCCGCAAGGTGATGGGCAAGCGCGAAACTGCATGGATCGCCCCCATCGGCTTCCTGAGCCTGCCTGTGGTCTTTCTGCTCTCGCAGCGGGATCTAACTCACAGCGTCGGCGCCTTCGCTGTCGTCGCGTTCTTTCTCTACGTACTGGCATTGATGGCGGAACGACCGTCGACCGGCAATTATGCACTTCTCGGCGCAGCAGCCGGGTTGGGATTCCTTGCCAAGTACAACTTTGCGATCGTCCCGGTCGCGACGGTTGCAGCGCTCCTTCTCGAACCTGGCCTGCGGCGATTGGTCTTCAACTGGCGGCTGGCGGTGACCATCGCGGTTGGTCTCATCGTCGCGGCCCCGCATGTTTATTGGATCGTGACCCATCTGGATTTGGCGACCGGCGACACGCTGAAAAATTTGCGGGCAGCCGCTAGCGCCGGGATGCCCGAGCAAGTGGTTGCGGCCTGGGAGCTGTTGGGAGCGATCGTCAAATGTTCGGCGTTGACGCTCGCTATCCTCGCCATTGTCTATCGTGGCCATATCCGGACGATCCTTGGCACCAGCAGCGAATGGACGAGGGTCATCGGCCGGATGCTCGTCATCAGCATGTTTCTGGTCTACGTGATCATGCTCGCCGTCGATGCGACGATCATGCGTCCGAAGTGGATCTCGATCTTCTTCGTGGCGTTCCCGCTTTATCTGGCATTCAAGGTCGAGGCCTCAGGTGTCCAGGTCCCCGGCGCAATCGGGAAGCTTGTCGCGCTTGTGGGGGCGGTGATCTTTATCTCCCTGGGCGTCGTTTTCGTTGGGAGCTTCCACTAAAGCATGTCATGCGATGCCGCTCGTCTTGCCGAGACGCGGGCGGAGCGGATCGAGCGCTGATCTTGCGTGGCATCTGCCAGTGGCTGCCGCATGCCGGGGTGTGGCAAGCGCGCGAAATTATGACCCTTCGAAATTATCAGACATAGCAATAGCTTACGGGATCGTTATGTCCTTCTCCGCGATGTCTGTCGCGGGCCCGAATTCATCGGCTAAAGCGCGCCTCACAGCCCTTACATTGGACGAGAAGCTCCGGACCCTGGACGAGCACGTTTCGTACTAAGCCTTTCTGCCGACTTAGCGAGAAAAGGTGGAAGGCGTATTATCGATTGTCCAACGCTGTTCGTAGCAAGGAGCGTCAGGATGCCTTATTTCCAAGATCCGAATCTGCCACGCAATACCGCGCGCCGACGTTTTCTGGGAGTGGCGGCCGCTGCCGGCGCTCGCGTTGCAAGCGTGGCAGCCCTTGCAATGGCAGCGTCGTCTTTGCCGGTGAGAGCGGGCCCACGTAACGGGAACGGGAACTCGGGCGGAAATGGCAACTCCGGCGGAAATGGCAACTCTGGCGGAAATGGCAACTCTGGCGGCGGTGCGCAGTGCTTTCTGCGTGGGACGTCAATCCTTACGGATTGCGGCGAAAAGCGTGTCGAGGACCTGCAGACGGGGGATCGCGTTGTTCTTCTGGAAGGAGAAACCAGCCCAATCAAGTGGGTCGGTCGGCAGGTATTTACGAAGCGAGGCGCGTGCTGGCAGGAAGGCGTCGTACCGATTCGAGTGGCACGTGATGCACTGGGCGATGGCACGCCACATTCCGATCTCTACCTGTCACCCGGCCATGCTCTGTTCCTGAATGGCGTACTTATCCGAGTGAAGGATCTCGTAAACGGCACAACAATCGCGCCGATCGCACCGCGCGACGATTTGACGATTGAGTATTACGCCGTTCTGCTCGCGACACACCAAGTAATCCTTGCTGAAGGCGCTGCGGCAGAAACCTTCCACCCCTCGGACAGCAATCGCGATAATTTCGGAAATTTCGCGGAATACGAACGCCTGTATGCTGGTGAGCTACGCGAGCCGATGACATCCTATGCGACGGTTCTGGGCGAGGAAGGCGGCTGGCAACATCTGAAAGCCCTTCTTCTTCTCGGCGCCTCGCCTCTGGTGCCAATGCGTGATCCGTTCGAGGATGTCTGCGAGAAGATCAATGCGCAAGCCAAAGAGCTCTCGGCCTAGACAGGCTGATTTCGAGGTTTTGCGTGCTTGAGACAAAAACGCCAAAGAATAGGAAATTAAATCACTAGCGTTTTGTCGGGATGGTGCCCCATGCCGGGGTCGAACCAGCACTTCTTTCGAAACTCGATTTTGAGTCGAGCGCGTCTACCAATTCCGCCAATGGGGCAACGGATACCGACGAGGCGGCTGTCTAGCATGCGTTCGCCCGCGCGCGCAAGACGGCGGGCGAAGTTCTCGGCTTGATTTGTTGGAGTTTCCGGCTCGCGACGTGCGGCCGGAAACGGTATCAATGCGCGACCGCGGCGGCGGGTTGATGGACGGCCGACTTCTTCAGCGTGATCGCGAGGACGGAGGCGAGCAGGCAGAAGGCGCCGGCAATGAAGAAGGCGGGCAGATAGCTCTGCAGTTCGGTGCGCGACCAGCCGGCGCCGTAGGCGGCGGTCGCCGCTCCCAACTGATGGCCTGTGAAAACCCAGCCGAAGACGAGGCCCGCCTTTTCGCGACCGAAACGGTCGGCGGCGAGCTTGACGGTCGGCGGCACGGTGGCGATCCAGTCGAGGCCATAGAAGATCGCGAAGATCGACAGTCCGTAGAAGCTGAAATTGCTGAAGGGCAGGAACAGCAGCGACAGGCCACGCAGACCGTAATACCAGAAGAGCAGCCAGCGATTGTCGAAGCGGTCCGACAGCCAGCCGGAGCCGATCGTGCCGAAGAAATCGAAAATGCCCATCACGGCAAGAACGCTGGCGGCAGCCACCGGCATGATACCGAAGTCACCGCAGAGCGTGACGAAATGCGTCTGGATCAGGCCGTTGGTGCTGAGACCGCAGATGAAGAAGGTGGCGAACAGGATCCAGAAGGTCGAGGTACCGGAGATTTCCTTGAGAACCGTGACCGGCGTTGCCAGCATCGCCAGCAGCCCGGATTCGGTTGGCGGCGGTGGCGTGATATGTGCCTCGCCGAAGGCGGGCAGGTTGAGGTCGGAAGGGCGGTCGCGCATGAAGGCCAGTACGATGAGTGCGGCGAACATGATCATGCCGCAGACCAGAAAGACTGTTGCGCGCCAACCGTACCGTTCCGTCAACTCCGCCATCAGTGGCAGGAAGACCAGCTGTCCCGTCGCAGAACTCGCCGACAGCATGCCTACCACGAGGCCGCGATGCTTGGTGAACCAGCGGGCGGATACGGTTGCGGCGAGCACCATTGCGGTCAGCCCGGTGCCGAAGCCGACGACGATTCCCCAGAGCAGGAGCAACTGCCAGAGTTCGCTCATGAAGAGCGAGCCGACGAAGCCGCCGCCGATCAGGACCATGGCGAAGACGATAACCTTGCGGATGCCGAAATAGTTCATGAAAGCGGCCGAGAACGGTCCCATAAGCCCGAACAGAATCAGCCGGACGGCGAGCGCGGAAGATATCTGCGAAGTTTCCCAACCGAACTCGTCCTGGAGCGGCTTGATGAGGACGCCGGGGGCGCCCATCGCGCCAGCGGTCACCAGCATGGTCAGGAAGGTTGCTGCAACGACCACCCATCCATAGTGGATGTTGCGTCGCGCCAGAGATGAAGCAAGTGCAGTCGATACCATGTGGCCGTTCCGTTTTGAGGTTGCCGGAGACTATCGGAAGCTTTTAGATGATGGTCATCATAATTGTTGCGTATTGATGATTGACGTCATATAAATTGTCAAGCTGCCAATTGCGGAGAACCGAATGCGGGTCAGCCGAGAGAAATTTGCCGAGAATCGCGAGAAGATCCTGACGGTTGCCGGGGTGCTGTTTCGCGAAAAGGGTTTCGACGGCATAGGCGTCGCCGAGATCATGAAGGCTGCCGGGATGACGCATGGCGGGTTCTACGGCCATTTCGAATCCAAGGAAGAGCTGGCGCTGGAAGTGAGCCGCGCATTGATCGAGAAGGTGAAGATTCGCTGGAACGAGATCATCGCGTCGGCGCCGGAGCGGCCGTTCGATGCGCTGCTCAATCACTATCTGTCGCGCTGCAGCGTCGACGACCCAGGCGGCAGCTGCGTTTTCGCTTCGCTTGCCCAGGAAGTCAGTCGCAGTCACGGAGCGATGCGCGAGACATTCAACGATGGGCTTTCGATGCTCGTTGATATTCTGTCCAAGATTGTGTCCGGCAAGACGCCAGAGGAACGGCGCGAGAAGGGCTTTACGACGCTTTCAGCGATGATGGGTGCGGTGATCCTGGCGCGAGCCGTCGAGAGCCGTGAACTCTCCGACAGCTTTCTCTATGCGACTCGCGATGCACTCTCCCTTGAGAACAGGACCGAAGGCTAGCCGCGGCGTGCAATCAGGCCGCCGATCTCCACCACCTCCAGGAAGCTGCCCTCGGGCGAAAGCTTGAGGAGGGTGGCGCGAAGCTCGGCCTCGAAGGCTGCCGTCCTTTCGCCAAGCGCCTGTGGCGATGTCACCGAGGTCGAGAAGGCGCGGCCGACGATATCGTCGAGGCCGAGCTTGCGCTCCCTCACAACGGAGATCCGCTCCAGATCACCGAAGGGCGAGCGAAGGAGGATGCTTTCATGCTCAATCCAATCCGGGCTTTTCCGCCGTTCGCGATTGGCATTGCGCTCCGGTGCGAAGCTCTCGGCGATCTCGTTGACGGCCTGCCGCCAGTCGGGCGTCGAGGAGATGTGGCGATCGCCGAACAGCACCACGCAACCGTCAGTCACGGTGATTTCATCGAGAGCCTTCAGCGTCTCGGGGCGGTCCATCCAGTGAAACGAACGCCCCATGACCGTCATCTTGAGCGGCGCAAAGCGCGGGCCGAGATCGTATGAAGAGCCCTTGATGAAGGTGACGTTGACACCGACGGCGGCTGCATCCGTCCGCGCCGCCTCCAGCATTTCCGGTTCCGGATCGAGGCCAGTGACCGTTGCTCCGGCCAGCCGCGCGAAAGCAATGCCGAGCTGACCGGGGCCGCAACCAAGGTCAAGCACACGCTCGCCGGCCACGAGGCCGGCGCGCTTGACAACCTGCCCGATGAGTTGATCGGGATAGGGAACGCGATAGCGCGTGTAGTAGGCGGCCGTGGATTGAAAGCGGCGCGCTTCGAAGGGGATCGTCGTCATGGCAATATCCTTGAACGGAAGTGGCCGCGGTCGCCGGCTCAACGCCCGCGACCGGCAACTCTCCAAACTGTCGCGTTATTTGAAACCTTCGACCCTGTGGGGAACATAGGGTTCCTCGAGCGCGGCGACGTCTTCTGGGGCCAGCTTTACGGACAGTGCGGCGACGGCGTCGGCCAAGTGCTTGGCTTTCGACGCGCCGATGATCGGCGCCGTGACGGCGCCCTTCTGCAGGATCCAGGCGGTCGCAATCTGGGCACGGGAGACACCATGTTTTTCGGCCAGCTTTCCGACAACGCCGATGATGGTACGATCGGCGTCTTCCGCCTGCTTGTAGAGCGTCTTGCCGAATTCGTCCGTCTCGCTGCGGGTCGTCTTCTCATCCCAGTCGCGCGTCAGCCGACCGCGGGCGAGCGGGCTCCAGGGAATGACGGCGATCTTCTGATCCTGGCAGAAGGGCAGCATTTCGCGCTCTTCCTCCCGGTAGAGCAGGTTCAGATGATCTTGCATGCTGACGAATTGCGTCCAGCCATTGGCGCGCGAGGTATAGAGCATCTTGGCGAATTGCCAGGCATACATGGAGGAGGCGCCGATATAGCGCGCCTTGCCTGCCCTCACGACATCATGCAGGGCTTCCAGCGTTTCTTCGATCGGCGTCGTATAATCGAACCGGTGGATCTGATAGAGGTCGACATAGTCGGTGCCAAGGCGACGCAGGCTGTTGTCGATCTCGTCGAAGATCGCCTTGCGCGACAGGCCGGCGCCGTTCGGCCCCGGACGCATGCGGTTAAAGACCTTGGTCGCGAGCACGATCTCGTCCCGCTTTGAAAAGTCCTGGATCGCGCGCCCGACGATCTCCTCCGAGGAGCCGTCCGAATAGGTGTTGGCGGTGTCGAGGAAGTTGATGCCGAGATCGAGCGCCTGTCTGATCAATGCCCGGCTGTCTTCTTCGCCGAGTGTCCAACTGTGGTTGCCACGGCCAGGTTCGCCGAAGGTCATGCAACCCAGGCAGATCTTCGACACTTCCAAGCCAGTGCCGCCAAATTTGACGTAATCCATGAAATTGCTCCAAACGAGTCGCTACCCAGCGCCCTTTGATCTAGCGCGGCAAGCTTGAAAGTGTCTGCTCCTCACACAAAAGTTTTGTGACCATCGAGAAGCCATCGCAAGGTCTCGCGCTTGCGTGTGCCGGGCTCTCGGTGTTAGCTGCTGCAGCATTTGACTGGATTTTCGCCGATGAGACTACCGCAGCGCGATCGCTACGAAGACCTTTACCGTGATTTCGCCTGGGAAATACCGGAGGATTTCAATATCGGCCGCGCGGTGAGCGACGAATGGGCGGCGCGGACGCCTGATCGCGTTTGCCTTGAGCACTTCAGCCCTGACGGCAATCATCTCTCCATGACCTACCGCGAGCTGGCCGACCGGTCGGCGTCGCTCGCCAATGCGCTGGTGTCTTTGGGGGTAACGAAAGGTGATCGGGTCGCCCTGCTCCTGCCGCAGTCGTTCGAGACCGTTATCGCCCATGTTGCGATCTACAAGATCGGCGCGATCGCACTGCCGTTGGCCTTGCTCTTCGGCGTCGAGGCGCTGGAATACCGGCTGCGGACCGCGGGCGCTTCCGTCGTCATCACCAACACATTCGGGCTCGACCGCATCAGTCATATCCGCGAGCGACTACCTGACCTTTCCGAAGTGATCTGCGTCGACGGCGATCGACAGGGCGTGCGATACTTTTCAGGGCTGCTCCAAAGCCATCCCCCGGTGTTCGAGGTCGCGAAAACCGCGCCCCACGATCCGGCGCTGATGATCTTCACGTCGGGAACGACCGGTCCGCCGAAGGGCGCGCTTCACGGTCATCAGGTGCTGGCGGGGCACATACCGGGCATGCAGTTTGCCCATGAGGGATTTCCGCAGGCCGGAGACAAGGTCTGGACACCTTCGGACTGGGCCTGGGCTGGCGGTTTGCTGAATGCGCTGCTGCCCAGCCTGTTGCTCGGTGTTCCCGTCGTCTCCTCGCCAGCGCAGAAATTCGATGCCGACATGGCTTATCGCATCATGGCCGAAATGAAGGTGCGCAACGGTTTCATTCCGCCGACGGCCTTGCGGCTACTGAAATCGGTGCCAGATCCACGTGCCAAATATGATCTCGTCTTGCGCACCATCGGCGCAGCGGGCGAGTCGCTCGGTGCCGAAACGCTGGAATGGGTCAAGCGGACGCTCGGGATTACGGTCAACGAGTTCTACGGCCAGACGGAGTGCAATTTCGTGCTTTCGTCGAGCGCCGCGATCGGAATCAGTCGTCCCGGCGCAATCGGACGCCCGGTGCCCGGGCATCGTGTGGCCATCGTCAGCGAAGCCGGCAAGGAGCTTCCTGTTGGCGAAGCTGGGCAGATTGCCATCCGCCGCCCGGATCCCGTGATGTTTCTCGGCTATTGGGACGACGTCGGGGCGACCGAGCGGAAGTTTGTCGGCGATTGGCTTCTGACAGGCGATATCGGGCGCCAGGATGCGGACGGCTACGTCACCTTCTTCGGGCGGGATGACGATGTCATCACCTCCTCAGGCTATCGGATCGGGCCAGCCGAAATCGAGGACTGCCTCATCGGCCATCCCGCCGTGCAGCTGGCCGCAGCCATCGGCAAGCCCGATCCCGTTCGCACCGAGATCGTCAAGGCCTATGTCGTGCTGGCGCCAGGATTCGAGCCAAGCCAACAGCTGGCGTCCGAGATCAGCGAATGGGTGAAGTTGCGGCTTTCGATGCACGAGTATCCGCGCGAAGTGGAATTTGTCCCGGAACTGCCGCTGACCACGACAGGCAAGGTCATCCGGCGCCTGCTCAGGGAGCGGGCCGCTGCCGGCTGACGGCTTTGGCGTGACCTGACGTCACTGGGGAGACTTTCCACGCCGGGCGAGTGACATGATCTTCTGTCGCAGCATCTTCGCGACGTTGCGGGTGCTGCTGTACATATGGAGCTGGGCGGCCACCTGGCGCACGTCCCGGTCGCCGTTCTGGTTCAGCCCGATTACCATCGTGCCCATCTCCTCCCGCTCCTTCCAGAAGCGATTGATCATCGGGTGATCGGGGATGGCGCAGGAGTCGGAACGAACGATGTTGGCGTCGTCAAGGTGCCATTCGGTCACCTCGCCCATCAGCAACTTGCCTGGCGAATAGCGCGCATAGGCTTCGTCGTAGGCCGTCTTCCAGGTGTAGGCCTCGCCGCCCATCATCAAGACCACCATCGAGGCGATTGCCTTGCCGTTGAGGTCGATCGTGTGGACACGAACGGCATCGACGGCGGCGAGGTTGGAAACCGCCTCTCGGGCAAAGGCGGTGTGGTAGCGATCGGTCACCAGCGCACTGCGCTTCTTGCCCTTCCAGCCGCCGGCCTCGAGCGCAAGGAACTCTTCGAAACGCGCGTGGACTTCACGCGCCTGGCGGGCGACGTTATAAACCACCGTGCCCAAGTCCTCGAGCAGACGCCATTGCCGCCGCATCTCCTTCAGATGCGACGAAGAAATCGCGTCGCGCAGATAGACGGTTGCTTCCTCGTCGCTCTGCAGCATGGCGCGCTGATAGGGATTGGCGATGGTGATCGGCAGGTTGCGGCCGATGGCGACCGCCCTTGCCATGCGGGCAAAGAGCCCGTTCAGCCTGACATCCGGCAGCACGAGAATTGGGGGCAGGCGCAGGTCCCGATGGGTCAGGCCGTCATAGAGATTGTCCAGCGTTTCGCCTGCATCCTCGGTATCGACCAGCGGCGTGCCGAGCGGTGCAAAGCCGTTCGACCAGACCCGTACGATCGAGGGGCCGACGGCGAAGCCGGGTTTTTCGATGGAGAACGGCATCAGGAAGCGCATCCGGCTTCGCGTGTCGCTCAGATCCCGCAACAGGGCGAAGTTAACCTCTCTATCATCCAGCCGCGGCATGGCCGGGGCGAGGAAGCGACCGGTGAAGAAGACATTCGGCTCCATCGCTCGGTTGGAGAGGAAATCGAGCTCTTCCTGCAGTTCGTAGCCGAGCTTGCCGGAATAGAGGCAGAGTTCACGGCCCGGACGGCCGACTTCAACGCGCGCATCCGGCCGTGGCATGTCGAAATCGAGAGCCGCTAGCTCGTGAACCATGCGGTTCGTCGTGACATCGGTCGTTTCAGTAGCTGGAGGAATGCGCACCATTATATCAGGCTTCCATGTCTGTTTTGGCCGGAGGCGTGGCAAATGCGAAAAGCATAATTCCAAGCGCGCGCCGGACGGCAAAATGCAGGAGGATGGCTTCGACGCCCATGGCCGAGGCCGTGGCGATCGCCGCACCCTCGATACCCAGTCTTGGGATGAGGAGCAGGTTGAGGCTGATGTTCGCTGCCAGCGCTCCGGCATAGAGCAGAACGCAGACGTTCTGCTTGCCAGCCATCATCAGCAGCGTTTCCGCCGGTCCGACCAGGGCTTTGGCGAGGATGCCCGCCAGCAGGATTGCCATCACGATATAGCCAGCGGTGAAAGTGCCGCCAAAGAGCGAGAGCAGAAAATGGCCGGCGGCGACAACGGCCAGGCCGATGGCGAGCGCGGGCCAGAAGGTCCATCGCGCGGCGTCGATCGCAGCAGCCGCGAGCTGCTCGCGTGTCCCCTCGGCGATGAGGCTTGAAAAGCGCGGACCGGATGCCGCCTTCACGGAGAAATTGATGAAGTGGACCAGCGCCATCGTCTTGGCGGCGGCGAAATAGATCGCGACGTCGTGCGGTTCGAGGAAGATGCCGACCACGACCACATCAGAATTGGTCAACAGGAAGCTGACCCCCTCGATAAGGAAGATTGGGAAGGCGACACCAAGCCAACCGAGAAAGTCGACCTCGCGCGGACCCTCTTGGTAATGGCGGCGCAGTCGCAAGAGCGTTGCGACGTATTGGCCGACGGTGGTGACATAGGTCGCGATGAGTGCGGCCTGCATCGCCGTCATCGCGGTGCGCGGCGCGCCAAGCCCGATCGCAGTCAGCATGAAAAGAATGATGAGGACCGGCCGTACGATGTAGGCAGGACTCAACGCCATGACAGGCCAGTGATTGGCCCGCGACGTGCCTTCGAGAATATCACCGAGGGCGATCATCGGCATGGCGACCAGTCCGAGGAAGATCGGGATGACATAATAACCCTCGATCCTGTCGCGGAAGAGATGCAGGGCGATCATGCCGATGACAAGAGCGGCCGTGCCGGAGAGCAATCCGAAGATGCGGGCGGTGCCGGTCAGTCCGCGGATCTTCTCAAAAGAGCCGGCCGCCTTGTATTGCGGCAGGAACCGCACGACGGCGGTGTGGAAGCCCAGGCAGGAAAGATCGCCGAAGAGGACGATCAGCACCCAGACGAATACAAAAATTCCGTACTCATATTCGCCCATGAGGCGGGCCAATACGATTTGCGACAGAAAGGCGAGGGCGGCGCTGACGATGCGGATGGAAAAGGCGGTCAGCGCCATGCGCTGAGCTGTAGCCTTATCGCCGCGCGCAGTCAGAGCGGTCACAAACGAGCGCAGCAGGCGACTTCCCGCCGGGCGCAGACCCGCAGGCAGCATCTTTTCCGCCGTCTCAATGACCGCCATCACAAACACGCAAAACTCTTCAGGCAAATCGTCGTCGAAGTCTTGGCAGAACGGCGTTAAGAAACGGTTGTGACACCGTCATTCGTGCCAACGGCTGGAACGCCAGAAATCAGCGGCCTGCATGGGAAAGCGCACGTTCGATCAGTCGGTCGAGAACCTCGGCATAGCTGACGCCACTGGCGGCCATGGCCTTGGCATACATGCTAATATTGGTGAAGCCGGGTATGGTGTTGAGTTCGTTGACGACGAAGGACATGTCGGGCGTGAGAAAGAAATCGACCCTCGCCATTCCATCGCAGCCGAGCGCTTTGAAGGCATTGGTCGCTGTGCGGCGCAGTTCTTCCCCGATCTCCTTCGGCAGTTGCGCGGGAACTCTGAGCGCTGCGCCATTCTCGTCGATATACTTGGCCTCGTAGCTATAAAAGCCGTGGGTTTCGGCGGGCACTATCTCGCCGGGCAGTGATACGAAGAGCGAACCATCGGCGTGTTCGAGCACGCTGAATTCAATCTCGCGGCCGGTGATGAATTCCTCTGCCAGCAGCTTGCGGTCGTGCCTGAAGCCTTCGGCGAGGGCGGCGGCGTAGCTGTCGGCGTCGGCTACCTTACTGACGCCGACGGAAGAGCCCTGGCGCGCGGGCTTGATGAAAAGCGGAAGGCCGAGTTTTTTTACAACATCAGCGAAGGGCAGCTCCGCGCCCTGTTCGATGCAGACGGCCTTCGCGACCGGTAGACCAGCCTCCTTCAACAGGCGCTTGGCGATATCCTTGTCGATGGCCGTTGCCGAGCCGAGGATGCCACAGCCTGCGAGCGGCACGCGGGCGACGGCGGCCAGTCCCTGTACCGATCCGTCCTCGCCGTGCATGCCATGCAGGACGGGAAACAGGATGTTGATCGGCGGAACTTCGTATGGAGCTGCATTCGCGGGAATGGCTAGCAGGCGGCCCCGACCGCCGGGCAGCAGCGTCAATTCCGGAGCGTCGCCGACGGTTGCTGCGGTCGACAGTTCCGTCTGCCGTGCCATCAGCAACCACCGCCCTTCCTTCGTCACGTAGATGGGAAGAACGTCGTAGCGGTCACGATCGAGCGCATTGACGACATTGGTTGCCGACAGGATTGAGACATCGTGCTCGGGCGAACGCCCGCCGAAGAGGACAGCGACCCGCAGGCGCGAGGCTGTGGGCCGGTCAGTTTCCGTAGAACGCGTGTTCGGCATGATGATTTTCTGCTCGGATGGGTCTGTTGAGGTTGTCAGAGAATGATGGCCACGCCGCGATTGGCGAAGAAGCGGTCGAAGGTTGGGAGCGGCAGTACGACGTCTGCCTGGCTTTGAGCGTCATGGCCGGATGGATTGTGGAAACGGATCGTTCCGGGCGATGCCGCCGTTACCAGTACGAGATGGCCGCCGCGCGACCGCGGCTCGCGATCCGGCCACCGGATCTGGCTGTTGACCGAGGCGATGAAGAATGTGTGCCTGCGAAGCAAATAGGGAATATCAGTGGTCGGCAGATTGGTGATCGTTTCGGCCTTGAGGCCGAAGGCCCGCCCGACGAAGGTGACGAACGGCGCATAGATCAATCCCTTGATCGATTGATCCGCCTCGTTGACGACGTACCCGCCAAAAGCAGTGCAGGCCCGTGCCAGGTCGATGGTCCGGTGCATCTCGCCGCGTGCGGCAAGTGCCATCTTCAGGCATGCCATGCCGCAGATATTGACCGCCCAGCGGGCATATTCTTCGACCGTCTCGGCGCCAGACTGGTGCCAGAGCGGATCGCTCAATAATGCAGACGAGCCGCTTTCAAGCACAGGCAGCGTCATCGACGCCGTTTCCCACTGGCTGAAATAGGGAACCGCTCGGGCGCAAGCGTTCATCTCTTCCTCGGCAATCAAAACGAATATGGTCGCAAACTCGGCGAACAAAGCGACAGTTCTGTGGCTGAAGTGTGCGCTGATTATTAAATCAGGAGTTGTGAAGGGGCTGGGCGCGAGCGACAACTGGGCGGACAAAAAAAACCTCGCGACGTTTCCGTCGCGAGGGCCTTGTTTCTAGCTTACCGGCCGGCTCAAGCCTGTGCGAAGGCGCCGTGGCAATGCTTGAACTTCTTGCCGGAGCCACAGGGGCAAGGCTCGTTGCGGCCGACATGACCCCAGGTCGAGGGGTCGGTCGGATTGCGGTTTTCCGGGGCGACAACCACTTCCGAGGCCAGGAACGCGGGCGCGAAATCGTCTTCGCCCGTATTCGGATCGAGGTGGTGAGCCTGCATGAACGGAGGTTCCGGCTCCGCAGGTGCCTGCTGCACGAGTTCGACGCGCATCAGCTGTGCGGTGACGGCTTCACGCAGGTTGTTCAGGAGCGAGGTGAAGAGCTCGAACGCTTCCGACTTGTATTCCTGCAGCGGATCGCGCTGTGCGTAGCCACGGAAGCCGATGACGGAGCGCAGGTGGTCGAGGTTGACGATATGCTCGCGCCACAGGTGGTCGAGCGTCTGCATGACGATCGAGCGCTCGACATAGTGCATGATGTCGTCGCCAAAGCGTTCGGCCTTTTCCGTGAAAGCCGCATTGGATGCTTCCGTCAGGCGCTCGCGAATGCTGTCCTCGCCGATACCTTCCTCCTTAACCCAGTCCTCAACCGGCAGATCGAGGTTGAGCAAGGCTGCTGTCCGCTCCTTCAGGCCAACGGCATCCCACTTCTCGGCATAGGCGCGCTCGGGGATGTGCTTCTCGACGAGATCGTCGATGACCTCGCGGCGCATGTCGGAGACGGTCTCGGAAATATTGGCCGCTTCCATCAACTCGAGGCGCTGTTCGAAGATCACCTTGCGCTGATCGTTCAGAACGTCGTCGTATTTCAGGAGGTTTTTGCGGATGTCGAAGTTGCGGGCTTCGACCTTCTTCTGCGCGCGCTCCAGAGCCTTGTTGATCCAGGGATGAACGATGGCTTCGCCCTCCTTGAGACCGAGCTTCTGCAGCATGCTATCCATGCGGTCGGAACCGAAGATGCGCATCAGGTCGTCCTGAAGCGACAGGTAGAACTTGGAACGGCCAGGGTCGCCCTGACGGCCGGAACGGCCGCGCAGCTGGTTGTCGATGCGGCGGCTCTCGTGGCGCTCGGTCGCGATGACATAAAGGCCACCGGCGGCAAGTGCCTGCTCCTTGAGCTGCTTGATCTCTTCGCGGATCCCTTCGATCTTTGCGTCGCGCTCGGGGCCGGGCTCGATCTCGCCAAGATCGCGTTCGACACGCATTTCAAGGTTGCCGCCGAGCTGAATGTCCGTACCGCGGCCCGCCATGTTGGTGGCGATCGTTACCGCACCCGGCACGCCGGCCTGCGCGACAATATACGCTTCCTGCTCGTGGTAGCGGGCGTTCAGGACCTGGAAGTCCTTGAAGCCCTGCTTGCGCATCATCTCGGCGAGCAGTTCCGACTTTTCGATCGAGGTCGTGCCGACGAGAACCGGCTGGCCGCGCTTCTGAGCGTCCGCGATCTCGGCAATGATAGCCTTGTATTTCTCTTCAAAGGTCCGATAGACCTCGTCGTCTTCGTCGGTACGCTTGATCGGCAGGTTGGTCGGCACTTCGACAACCTCGAGGCCGTAGATGTTGCCGAATTCTTCCGCTTCCGTCTGCGCCGTACCGGTCATGCCGGCGAGCTTGCCGTACATACGGAAGTAATTCTGGAAAGTGATCTGCGCCAGCGTCTGGTTTTCCGGCTGGATGGTCACCCTTTCCTTGGCTTCCAGAGCCTGGTGCTGGCCTTCCGAGTAGCGGCGGCCCGGCATCATGCGGCCGGTGAACTCGTCGATGATGACGATCTCGTCGTTGCGGACAATGTAGTCCTTGTCGCGCTGGAACAGCTTGTGGGCCTTGAGCGCGTTGTTGACGTGGTGGACGATCGCCACGTTCTCGATGTCGTAGAGCGACTGGCCCTTCAGCAGGCCAGCCTGGCGCAACAGGTTTTCCAGCTTCTCGGTGCCTTCTTCGGAGAAGTTGGCTGAGCGCTGCTTTTCGTCGATCTCGTAGTCGCCTTCGCTCAGTTGCGGAATGAAGGCGTCGATCGTGTTGTAGAGGTCGGAGCGGTCGTCCAGCGGACCGGAAATGATCAGCGGCGTGCGCGCTTCGTCGACGAGGATCGAGTCCACTTCGTCGACGATCGCGAAGTTGTGGCCGCGCTGGACCATCTGGTTCTTCTCGTACTTCATGTTATCGCGCAGATAGTCGAAGCCGAGTTCGTTGTTGGTCGCGTAAGTGATGTCGCAGTTATAGGCGGCAGCGCGCTCCTCGTCCGACAGGCCGTGGACGATGACGCCCGTGGTCAGGCCGAGGAAGCCATAGATCTTGCCCATGGTCGCGGCGTCGCGGCGGGCGAGGTAGTCGTTCACGGTGACAACGTGGACGCCCTTGCCGGCGAGTGCGTTCAAGTAGACCGGCAACGTGGCAACAAGCGTCTTGCCCTCACCGGTCTTCATTTCCGCGATGTCGCCGTCATGAAGGATCATGCCGCCGATCAGCTGTACGTCAAAAGGTCGCAGGCCGAGAACGCGGCGCGAAGCCTCGCGCACAACGGCGAACGCAGGCACAAGGATGTCGTCGAGCGTCTTGCCGTCTGCCAGCATCTTGCGGAATTCGACGGTCTGGGCAGCCAGCTGCTCGTCGCTCAAAGCCTTCGTCTTTTCTTCGATGGCGTTGATGGCTGCGACTTTCGGCTGGAAGGACCGCACGCGGCGATCATTGGCAGAGCCAAATATTTTGCGGGCTATACCGCCAAAGCTGACCATATGACTGGTCCTTTCTCAATAATATTCCCCGGCTTTTCTTATCCGCTGCCCGGCCGAATTTCAGGCACACGTCTCGAAACGCCAGGAAACTGTTCTGGACGCGAGGTTGCGTGACAGATAAGAGGGGGGTCGAATGATGTCAACGGATTTGGCTGATATACAAAGGCCACATTCCAGTGTTGATGGCTGTTTCAGGCTGAATTCACGAAGCTGAAGCCGGTGGGTGTAACTGTGAAGGGTTATTTGATGTTGAACTACAACAAAATCGCTGTGATGGCGTTCGCAACCTTCGTTGCGTTCCAGGCGCCGGTCCGTGCGGAAGACAAGCCGGATGCCGTCGTCGCCAAGGTCGGCGATGTCGAGATTCATCAGTCCGATCTCGATCTGGCCGTTGCCAATCTCGACCCGCAGCTCGCCCAGCTGCCGGACGACCAGAAGAAGATCGCCGCCCTGTCCGCCGCCATCGACGTCAAGCTGCTGGCGCTGGACGCAACGGCCGAAAAGCTCGACCAGAACGCCGAATTCAAGAAGCGCATGCAGTATCTCGCTGATCGCGAACTGCACAACGCCTACTTCAAGAAGCACGTCGTCGACACGGTGACCGACGCGGACGTCAAGGCGCGCTACGACAAGGAAGTCGCAGCACTTCCGAAGCAGGAAGAAGTTCACGCCCGCCACATTCTCGTGAAGACCGAGGACGAGGCCAAGGACGTCATCAAGCAGCTGGACGCCGGCAAGAGCTTCGCGGATCTGGCGAAGGAAAAGTCCACCGATCCGAACAAGGCTGACGGTGGCGATCTCGGCTATTTCACCAAGGGCCGCATGGTCAAGGAATTCGAAGAGGCCGCCTTCGCCCTTGACAAGGGCACCTACACCAAGACCCCCGTGAAGACCGATTTCGGCTATCACGTTATCCTGGTCGAAGATAAGCGCGACGCCGCTCCACCAGCCTTCGATCAGGTCAAGGACCAGGTTCGCCAGCTCGTCATGCGCGACAAGTACCTTGCGCTTCTCGCCTCTGCCAAGGAAAAGTCCAAGGTCGAGATCACCGACGAAGCGCTGCGCAAGGGCTATGACGACGCCAACAAGCAGCCGCAGCCGGGTGATGAACCCGCCGCGCAGCCGCAGCAGTAAAATCCAAAGTTTAGGGCCCGGTTCTTCCGGGCCCTTCACTATAGCAGTTGTCGTATTTCCGCAGGGCGAGCCGGCTTATACCTCGCCCTGAAAATCCTTCCAGCCACCAGGTCGAATTGCCATGTCCGGTTCCGTTTCTCCGCTCGCTCCGAAATCATATGCCAATGTGCCCGCCCTGAGCGGCGTGCGCATGGCCACTGCCTCAGCCGGCATCAAGTACAAGAACCGCACCGACGTACTGATGATGGTGTTCGACAAGCCGGCCGCAGTCGCGGGCGTTTTTACGCGCTCGAAGTGCCCTTCGGCGCCGGTCGATTTCTGCCGCGCAAACCTGCCGCATGGCACAGCACGCGCTGTCGTCGTCAATTCCGGCAATGCGAATGCTTTCACTGGTTTGAAGGGGCGCGACGCGACCGCCCTGACGGCAAAGTCGGCAGCGGCTGCCGTCGGTTGCGGCGAGAACGAGGTCTACCTCGCGTCGACCGGTGTCATCGGGGAACCGCTGGACGCGACGAAGTTCTCTGGCGTTCTCGACCAGATGCACAAGGATGCGACCGGTGACTTCTGGTTCGAGGCCGCCAAGGCGATCATGACCACAGACACCTATCCGAAGGTCGCCACCCGCAGTGCCGAGATCGGCGGCGTGAAGGTGACGATCAATGGCATTGCCAAGGGCGCCGGCATGATTGCGCCTGATATGGCGACCATGCTTTCCTTCGTGGTCACCGATGCCGATATTGCTCCCGCCGCCCTGCAATCGCTCCTATCCGCGGGCGTTGATCCGACGTTCAATTCGATGACGGTCGACAGCGATACCTCGACCTCTGATACGTTGATGCTGTTTGCCACCGGCGCGGCTGCCGAGGACGGTCAGGCTCGGGTCGAGAGCGCCGATGACGCCCGCCTTGCCTCGTTCCGCGCTGCGCTCAATGATCTTCTGAAGGATCTTGCCCTGCAGGTCGTGCGCGACGGCGAAGGTGCGACGAAGATGCTGGAGATCACGGTGACTGGGGCCGAAAGCGATGCCGCGGCCAAGAAGATCGCGCTGTCGATCGCCAATTCGCCGCTGGTCAAGACCGCGGCCGCCGGCGAGGACGCCAACTGGGGCCGTATTGTCATGGCCGTCGGCAAGTCCGGTGAAATGGCCGACCGCGATCGGCTGGCTATCTGGTTCGGCGATGTGCGTGTTGCCGTCAACGGCGAGCGCGACGCCGTATATTCCGAGCAAGCTGCAACCAACGTCATGAAAAAGCAGGATATTCCTGTGAAGGTCGACATCGGTCTTGGAAACGGCACCGCCACGGTCTGGACGTGCGACCTTACAAAGGAGTATGTCGCCATCAACGGTGACTACCGGAGCTGATTTTTCATTGACTGAAGCATTATCCAAGAAGGCAAATCTGCCACTCGTGCGCAGGCTGGAGGCTGTCGGCTTCCGGGCTTGGCCAGCCTCATCCGTGCAGTACGACGGCAGTTGGCAGATACGGCTGACGGCGGGGCATCCGTCCAATCGGCTGAATTCGATCGTGCCGCTCGATCCTTCAGATCACCGCGATGTCGAAATCCGTCTTGCCAAGGCAGGCCGCAAGTTCGAAGCCTATGGCCGCCCGGCAGTTCTGCGTCAGACGCCGCTCGCCTCGCCGGTATTGATCGACCTCGTGCGGGAACAGCAGTGGTCATCCTTCGACGAGACGATCGTCATGACCTGCGATCTTGCGCATGCGGAACTGCCGGATACGCTCGATCATCTGCCGACTCACGATATTGGCCGCTTCGTGGATGCCAATCTGGCAACCGACGGCGTCTCGTCCAAGCTCAAGCCGGCGCTCGCCGAAATCATCAATGCGATCAAGCCGCCGTCGGGCCTGTTCATGATCGAAGATGCGGAAACGGGGCCGCTTGCGACCGTTCTCTGCGTTCAGGACAACGACCTCGCCGGCATCATGTCGCTCTCCGTCGCCAAGGAGCGCCGCCGCGAGGGCCTTGGCATGGAAATCCTGACATCGGCCCTGCGCTGGGCCAGGATGCGCACCGCCCGTTCCGCCTGGTTGCAGGTGAAGGCGACGAACGCTCCGGCCCTGGCACTCTACGAACGGCTCGGCTTCCGTGAAGCCTACCGCTATTCCTACTGGCGGCAGGAGCCGTCACGATGAGCGAGGCAGCCCGAAACATCCTTCTCGTTGCCGCTTGTGCCCTGATCGATGCCGACGGGCGAATTCTGTTGGCGCAACGCCCCGAGGGAAAATCGCTTGCGGGGCTTTGGGAGTTTCCCGGTGGCAAAGTGGAGCCGGGCGAGACGCCGGAGGAATCATTGGTGCGCGAGCTTCACGAGGAGCTCGGGATCACGACCAAGGTCGCCTGCCTGGCGCCCCTGACTTTCGCGAGCCATACCTATGAGAAATTCCATCTGCTGATGCCGCTCTATGTCTGCCGGCGCTATGAAGGAATTCCGCACGGGAAAGAGGGGCAGGCGTTGAAATGGGTGAAGCCGCAAGCTCTGCGCGACTACCCGATGCCGCCCGCTGACGAGCCCCTGATCCCGATGTTGCAGGATTTACTTTAGGAACTTCTGATTATTATCCAGTAAGCGTCGAATTTGGGTGTGGATATTAATCGATCGTTTAACACCTTCTGCCAAATATCGGCCTCAATCAAGCAACTGGCGTGTGTGTAGAAGGCTTGACGCATGGACGACGATTTCTGGAAAGCTGTTAGAGAGAAAGAACAGGCCTCGACTGGCTCGAGCAGAACGGGAGTGCTGAATATTGCGCTGCTGTTTGGCACGGCCGTTGTTGCCCTGACTTTGATCTTGACGCCGATGCTTGCTGACAAGTCCAGGTCGAGCGTCTTTGCCAGCGCGCCGTCGGAATTCGATACGATGACAACGGGCTCGATACCGAAGACCGAGAACGGCAAACGCTACACGATCCGCCGCAGCGTGCTTCAGGAAACGCCGGGTTCTGTTTGCGTGGTTCAGGGTTACGGAAGCGGAGCTGGTTGCTGATACTGGCGTTGCTGCCGCGGCAGACGCAACGTGATGAAGGACTGCCGCTTTAGCGCCGAGGTTGGCATGCGACTAATAAGGGCATTTCTGGCAGACGTCCGTGGCGCGGCCGCGATCGAATACGGCCTGATTGCGGCCCTCATATCCGTGGCTCTCATCGGTGGAGCGCGGGCGCTTGGTGGCGATATCAACGGCCTTTTGAGCAATATCGCCAACCAGTTCCCGAACTGAGCCGATTTCTACTGCTTCAGCTTATGCTCCTCGACCTTCAACGCATCGGCGAGCCTCACCTTCGCCGATCCTGGGCGAAGCGGCTTCTGCTGGCTTTCGTGCGGTGCCCATCCCGAGACATAGATGATCGAGAAGGTTGCCCTGATCCGGCCGTCCGGATCGGCGTATCGCTCGGCATAGATTTCAGCCGCCCGTAGGAAGAAGGCGCGCGTCAGAGGTTTGCGGCTGCGCGCAAGAAGCGGATTGGTCATTCCCATCGCCCGCAGGTCTTTCATCAGCGGAAAGATCGAGTCGTAGCGGACCGTATAGGTCTCTGCATCGATCACGGGCAGGGCGAAACCGGCGCGCTGCATGAGACCGCCGACGTCGCGCACGTCGGCGAAAGGGATGACCCGTGGGCTCGCACCTCCGGTCATTTCGATTTCTGTCGCCAGCAGGATCTCGCGCAGCTCCTGCAATGTGCCCGATCCAGGGATCGCGGCAAGAAAGAGCCCATCGGGTTTCAAGGCGCGACGGATCTGGATGAAGACGCCCGGCGTGTCGTTGGTCAAGTGAAGGCTGAGCGGGGCCAGCACGAGGTTTGCCGACTGTGGCTCCAGGGGAACCTCTTCCAGAGCAGCCTCGATGATAGCCTCGCCCGCTTCCGCATAGGCGTGCTCGCTTTCGACCCGTGTCAGTTGCCTGACCTTGCCGGTTGCGATCGCAGCGCGGGCCGCAGCCCCGGTGGCGCCATGCAGCTCGACCGCATGTTCGAAGGTCCGTTCGACCACGGCAAGACGCTCGCCGAGTTCTTCCGCGGCGATATCGAGAAGGAAGGTCGCCTTAGGGTCATGGTGGAGACGGGCGCGATGCCGGTTTACTGCGATCCGGGCCTGGTCGAAGATCATATCCATGGCGCAGTGCATAGTCCCGCAGAACCGGTGCTGCAAGGCGATTTTCCTCGAAGGCGAAACGCGCTAAGCTTTCGCGAGAGGGTTGGGGCAGTGGGGCTTGGGAGACGACGATTGCCTATGAAGTTGGATGGGACGCTTCTAATGCGTCCCTTCGGGCGCTTGGTCGACCTTGTCTATCCGCCGGGATGCGTGGTTTGCGGCATCGCCACCGGTCGCCACAACGGCCTTTGTCCGACGTGCTGGTCCGGACTGCGCTTCATCGAACGGCCGTATTGCGAAATCCTCGGGATACCGTTCTCGCATGATCTCGGTTCCGGCATTCTCAGCGCCGAGGCGATTGCCAATCCGCCGCCGTTCGACCGGCTGCGGTCAGCCGCCTTTCATGACGAGCCGGTGCGCCAGTTGGTGCATGGCCTGAAATACCGCGACAGAACAGATCTCGCGCCAATGATGTCCGAATGGATGCTACGCGCGAGTGACGGGATGGTGGAGCGGTGTGACGCCATCCTGCCGGTACCGCTGCACCGAAGCCGCATGTTCTCGCGCAAATTCAACCAGGCTGCAGAGCTGGCGCGTCATCTGGCGCAGCGATCCGGAAGGGCGCTTCTGCCGGCAACGCTGATGCGCGTCAAACGCACCCGCCCTCAGGTGGGTCTCGGCGCAGAGGCGCGCGAGGAAAATGTTCGCGGTGTCTTTGCCATTGCCAAGGCGCGGGACAACGACGTCTTCGGCAAGCGGCTTGTCCTTGTCGATGATGTCTACACGACCGGTGCCACGGTTGCCGCGGCGGCAAAAGTACTGCGCAAGGCCGGAGCGACGGACATCACGGTTTTGACCTTTGCAAGGGCTCTTTCAGAAACTATATGACGAAAAGATAACCGTATTGTCTGGAGACCCCATGGCACCCGTGACCATTTATACGCGCCAAGCCTGCGGCTACTGCGCGCGCGCCAAATCGCTGCTGTCCGAAAAGGGCGTGGATTTCGTCGAGCACGATGCGACCTTTGTGCCGGAACTTCGCCAGGAAATGATCGGCAAGGCCAACGGCCGCACGACGTTCCCGCAGATTTTCATTGGCGAGCAGCACGTCGGCGGATGCGATGATCTCTATGCGCTGGATCGGGCCGGCGGGCTTGATCCTCTGCTTGCCGCGTAAGGAAGTGCGATGACGTTTACGGCTGCCGCCATCCAGATGTGCTCCGGCGTCGATCCCGAGAGGAACGCTGCCGCGATGGCGCGCCTCGTCCGCGACGCTGCGGGCCAGGGCGCGATCTATGTGCAGACACCTGAGATGACAGGCATGCTGCAGCGCGATCGTGCCGCTGCCAAGACACTGCTTCGCGACGAAACCAATGACGTCATCGTGCGGACGGGTTCGGAATTGGCCCGGGAGCTCGGCATCTTCATGCATGTGGGCTCGACCGCTATTGCGCTCGATGACGGCAAGCTTGCCAACCGCGGCTACCTCTTCGGGCCTGATGGCAAGATCCTTAATCGTTACGACAAGATCCATATGTTCGATGTCGATCTCGACAACGGCGAAAGCTGGCGCGAGAGCGCTGCCTACCGGCCGGGGTCCGAGGCGCGCGTGTTGTCGCTTCCCTTTGCTGAAATGGGCTTTGCGATCTGTTATGACGTTCGCTTCCCCACCCTTTTCCGCGCCCAGGCTGTTGCCGGCGCCGAAGTGATGACGGTGCCTGCTGCCTTCACGAAGCAGACCGGCGAAGCACATTGGGAAATCCTGCTTCGGGCACGCGCGATCGAGAATGGCGTTTTTGTGATTGCCGCTGCTCAGGCCGGGCGCCACGAGGACGGGCGTGAGACCTTTGGTCATTCGATGATCGTCGATCCCTGGGGCCGCGTTCTGGCTTCGGCCGGGCCGGAGGGCGAAGCCGTCATCCTTGCCGACATTGATACGGCGGCCGTCAAGTCAGCTCATGACAAGATTCCCAATCTGAAAAACGGCCGTGATTTCTCAATCGAGAGGGTTCCAGGGGCAGTCGCAGGAGGCGTGGCCGCTTGATCCGTTATTCGCTGCGTTGTGAAAATGCCCACGAATTCGAAGGCTGGTTTTCCGAAAGTGCCGATTTCGATCGCCAGATCGCATCAGGATTCCTGACCTGTCCCGCCTGCAACTCCGCATCCATCTCCAAGCTCCTGATGGCGCCTTCGGTTTCGACGGCGCGCAAGAAGGATGAATTGCAGACGCTGGCGATGGATACGATGCGGCGCGACGCGTTGCAGAAGCTGAAAGAGGCTGTTGCGACGATCAGGGCCAATTCCGAGGATGTCGGAACGCGGTTTCCCGAGGAGGCCCGCAAGATACATTACGGGGAAAGCGACGCCCGCGGCATCATCGGGCAGACCACGATGGATGAGGCCCAAGCGCTTTTGGACGAAGGCATCGAAATCGCGGCCCTGCCTGTTTTGCCCGACGATGTGAATTGAGCTAGTGCGCGCTGTAGGCGCCATCCACGAGATGGTAGCTGCCGGTGATGAAGCTTGCCTGCTCCGACAATAAGAAACAGACGAGAGCTGCCACTTCTTCGGGCGTGCCGCGCCGGCCCATCGGCTGCAGTGCTTCCATGCGACGGCTGCTCGCAATATCACGATGTTCCGATGAGAGTGGTGTCTCAATCCAGCCGGGACCGACCGCATTGATGCGGATTCCCAGGCGGGCATATTCTATCGCCGCCGCCTTTGTCAGTCCCACGACGCCGTGTTTAGCCGCCGTATAGGCGCATGCGATCGGCAGTGCGACGGCACCGAGCACGGAGGATACATTGACGATCGCACCGCCGCCGCGGGCCAGCATCGCTCCGATCTCGTATTTCATGCAGTAGAAAACGCTGTTGAGGTTGACGTCCATCAGCTTGTGCCAGTTGTCGAGCGGATAATCTCCCGTCGCCCTGCGCACGCCGTCGACGCCGGCATTGTTGACCGCAAGATGGAGGCCGCCGCAGGTTTCGGCGACCGTTTTGACCAGCTTTTCAACAGCTGCAGCATCGGTCACGTCGACCGCAAAATGGCGAGATTTGCCTCCTTTTTCGCGAATCTCCGTTGCAACCCGCTCCGCTGCTTCCACATTGATATCGGCGACGACAACTTCCGCGCCCTCCTCGGCCAACTGACGGGAGATGGCCGCGCCAATGCCTGAGCCGGCGCCGGTGACGATCGCTACTTTTCCTTCGAAACCAAGATTCATCGTTATTTGCTATCGCTCCCCTGCGACAAGGTCAATTCAAACGCGAACAGCTGCCAACCTCCCGGAAGCCCCGCGAAACGCGCCGGCGCCGCGGCGCGAAGCGTCTCAACCTAGCTTCGCGGCGCCCATTGCCGCAAGAGGCGCCCTCCGACACGGCGACATTATGAAGAACTTATACAACGACAGGGAGGTTTCTGCACAGAAGAGCGCTTGAGCGGTCCACCGATGACTTGGCCTGAATACAACAGGATGCTAAAGGAAAGCGATAGGGCTCACCATAATCAGCAGGTAACGATGGATAACGACCATATTACGCGCCGTGGCCTAGTCTTGGGCTGTGTGGCATTGATGACCTCTGGATGCACCACGGCGAGTTGGCCGATAGGGTCTCCCTTTTCTTCGAATGGCGTCAGCTACCGCAACCGGCGGCGTGAGGTTGCATATTCGGGCGGCGAGGCGCCGGGCAGTATCGTCGTCAACACCTACGAACGTTACCTCTACTACGTTGAGGACGAAGGCCGCGCGACACGCTATGGCGTGGCAGTCGGCGAGGAAGGTCTTACTCTGAAGGGCAATGCCGTTGTCGGGCGGAAGGCCGAGTGGCCATCGTGGACGCCGACCGCGAGCATGATCGAACGCAAGCCGCGTTTGGCGCAGTATGCTGGGGGCGTTCCCGGAGGGGAAAACAACCCTCTGGGCGCCGCGGCGCTTTATCTTTACCAAGGCGGGCGGGATACCTATTTCCGGATCCACGGAACGAACGAGCCCTGGCTGATCGGACAGGCCGTGTCGAATGGTTGCATCCGCATGACCAATGAAGACATCGTTCACCTCTACAGCCGGGCGCCCATTGGGACCGGCGTTTTGGTCGTATGATACTTACATTTTGTATCGATATTGCCACCCTCTGTTAGCTTTGCGCGTCGCCTGTGCGACGCGACGGCTAGGTGTGCCCTTTCTGCACTTGGCTTGTCGCTAATTTACCGCTATTAGTAGAATCGTTGCCTTCGATAACCTATTCCATGCTAACGGAGAGGAACTACTTGATGAGCAGAATCCTAATCATGTGCCTTGTTGCTTTGTTTTCCGTTTCGAGCCTGACGGCTTGCGGAGCAGTTGGTAAGGGCAAGGGCAAAGCCCCGCCACCGGTGGCAGAAGCCCCGATCACCAAGTAACATCTGACTTTTGAGTAAGGGGGAGGGACTTTGTGGCCCCTCCCCCAAATCGTTGTCGGAGCCAGGCTGCCTAATGCGCAAATGCGCAACCCTAGGCTGGCATTTCTGTTTGGGTGTCTGTGCTCTTCGATCTCGGAGATGAAGCGTAGCATGACGCTTGCTAAAGGCCACCTATCCCTCCTGATTCTCACCGCGCTCGCGCTCACATCCTGCCAATCTGACGACAAGCCACCGCAACCGAGGTACACCTCGAACGCCAGCGGTGCACAAGTCGCTAAAGCCTCCCAGCGCGAGGGGCAGTATTTCATCGAATTCCGTTCACGCTATGCGCTGACCTATGGCCATACCTATGCGGTGTTCGGACGCCTGAACAAGGCTGGCGGAATGATCAATCCGCAGGTCGCCGGGCTTGCGCCGGCTTCTCCCGACGCCGCGCCTTACGTACTCGGGCATTTCATCCCCGTTCCGGCGTCGACCGGGGCCACGGATGGCGATCTTGAAGAAGCCTATCGTTCGGCAAGCTGGCGCATCCTGCTCACCGAAGCGGAGTACAACAAGACCGTCGCTTACATTCGTGACCTGCAGGCCAAATCGAAGATGTGGCAGGCCACCGTCGACAATTGCAACAATTTCGTCGGCGAGATCGCAAGTTCCATGGGATACAAGACGCCTAGCATCTGGCTTCGTCCGCAAGAGTTCATTACAAAGCTCCGAGAGATGAATACGTGATGCGGAGCGAGCCGTCGGGTCGTTCGGCACCATAGATGGCAGGCGTAGAAGGGCTCCGGTGATCTGAATTGAGCGTCACTCTCATTGGCAAAATCGTGTGGGTGCTTGGCATCATCGCCTGGTATGCCATTCGCTATCCTTCGGAACGCCGCGCGAGGCGCACGAGGGTCGTCAGCGACCGGCGCTCCGGTGTGGAGGCGGCGGGTCTTACGGCTGCGTTGATAGGGCTTGCCTTTATTCCAGGCTTCTACGTCGCAACCGGAAAGCCAGCAGCCGCCGACTACCCTGCTCATCTGTGGGCAGTGATTCTCGGTGCTCTATTGTTTTTCACGGCCATGTGGGTCTTCCGCAGGACGCACAAGGCGCTTGGCCGCAACTGGTCGATCACGCTGCAGATCCGCGAGAAACACGAGCTGATTTCCCACGGCCCCTACGCGCTAGTCCGCCATCCGATGTACACCTCCTTTCTGCTGATGGCGCTTGGCCAGGCCTTTCTGCTCGCGAATTGGGTCGTTGGGCTGGCGGGCCTGATCGGCTTCGCAGTCCTGTTCTTTTTGCGGGTAGACAAGGAGGAGCGGATGATGCTGGAGATTTTCGGTCCCGAGTACCGCGCCTACATGGACCGGACGAAGCGAATTATCCCCTACATCTACTAGAGGACGCAGGATGCGGGGACGCGCCGTCAAGCTTTCGCCATCACGACGTCTGGTCGGAGACCTGATGCGGTTCTCGATCGGCGTGCCGCGCGTCACGGTGCAGCGGCAGATGAATCTCGCGCCGCTACAGCAAGCGAGGATGGCGCAGCAGAGCAAGACGTCCTGGACGGTGTTGTTCCTGAAGGGCTATGCCCTTCTCAGCCAGGACGTGGCGGAGTTGCGGCGTGCCTATGTCAAGCTGCCCCGGCCGCAACTCTACGAATATCCGGTCAGTGTCGCCTCCGTTGCGCATGAGCGCGAGCAGGAGGGCGAGCGAATCGTTCTGCTGAGCACGATCAAGGATCCGGAGCATCGGTCCATTGCCGAGATCGAGGGACATTTTCTTGCAGCCAGATCAAAGCCGATCCATGAGATCAAGGAATTCCGCAGGGCGCTGAAATTTGCGCGCGCACCCGGCCCGATCCGATGGCTCCTGATGTGGCTTGGGCTGAACCTTGGCCGTCAGCGCGGACGGCGCTTCGGCACATTCCAGCTGTCGGTCTATTCGGGCCTGGGGGCGGAGTCGTTGAACCCTCTAACGCCGCTGACCACCATTTTCAATTATGGCCCGATCTCCGAAGACGGAACGGTCACCGTGCGCATCCACTACGATCACCGGGTCATGGATGGCGCGAACGTTGCCCGTGCGCTCGTTCGCTTCGAAAGTATCCTGAATGGGGCGATTGCCGACGAAGTCCGCGGGATGGCTCCAGGCGAAGCGATCCCCGATGAGGCGGTGTCGGGGATGGCACCATGACAGACGAACAGCGTGAAGCATTGCGCCCCGCCGTCGTCGTGGTCGGTGGGTCCCGTGGCATCGGCCGGGCGATTGCCAAGGTGGCGGCCCGAGAAGGTGCGACGGTCGTCCTCGTTGCGCGGTCGCTGGATGGACTGGAGGCGGCTGCGGATGATGTGAAAACGGCAGGCGGCCCAGCATTCACCCTCTCGCTCGACCTGCTTGCGGCCGACGCATCGGCGCGGCTGAAGGACTTCCTTACGGCCAACGGCCTTGTTTGCGAGGTGCTGGTCAACAGCGCCGGCTATGGTTTGCGCGGTGCGGCAACGACACTGCCGATTGCCGACCAGCTTGGCATGGTCGACCTTAACATCCGGGCACTCACTGACCTGACCCTGCACTTCCTGCCGGGTATGGTGGCGCGTGGCCGCGGCGGCGTGCTCAATCTCGGCTCCATTGCGGGTTTCACGCCGGGTCCGAACATGGCGCTGTACTACGCCAGCAAGGCCTTCGTCCGCTCCTTCTCGGAGGCGCTGCATCAAGAGGTCAGATCAACCGGCGTGACGGTTACCTGCGTTGCGCCTGGGCCCGTTGCGACGGAGTTTCTGGAGCGGTCTGGTGCTGGTCGGGCGGCTCTGTTCAAGATCCTGCCCAAGCTCAGCTCGGACTATGTGGCCGAGCGCGCCTGGCGCGGGTTCAAAGCCGGACGCCGTCTGGTGATTCCAAGCCTTTCGGCGAAGCTGGTCGCCTTCGTGGCATCGTCGCTGCCATCGGCCGTGAAGGTGCCCTTGATCGGTCGCCTGCAACGGCGCAGTCGCGACCTGTGTCCATGCGGCTCGGGCAAGCCTTTCAAGGAGTGCTGTGGCTCGAGACAGGCGCGTCGAGGGGTCTGACCCTCGCGACCTCTATTAGCCAGGGCGTTTCGCCAGCATCATGTAGTTCACATCCATGTCCTTCGACAGATTCCACTGGTTTGACAGCGGATTGAAGAAGACGCCCGTGCGATCGATGATCGAAAGGCCATTGTCCGCAACCGGCTTTTCGATCTCTTCGGGACGGACCAGCTTCTCATATTGATGAGTGCCGCGCGGCAGCCACCGCAGGATATTTTCTGCCGCAAAGATGGCGAGCGCGGCGGCCTTCATCGTCCGGTTGATCGTTGCGACGAACATCAAGCCACCCGGGCGAACCATCTTTGCGCAGGTGCCCAGGAAGAAATCGACGTCGGCGACGTGTTCCACGACCTCCATGTTGAGAACGATGTCGAAGGTTTCGCCGGCCTCTGCAAGCTGTTCGGCCGTGACGGCACGGTAATCGACGGATACGCCTGAGGCTTTCGCATGGGTCGAAGCGATGCCGATGTTCTTTTCCGATGGATCTGCACCGACGACGCTGGCACCCATGCGGGCCACCGGCTCCGAGAGCAAACCGCCACCGCAGCCAATGTCGAGGACGCGAAGACCCTCTAGCGGCCTTGGGGAACGAACGTCGCGGCCGAAGTTTTCCGCTGCCTTATCGCGAATATAGGCGAGCCGCACGGGGTTGAACTTGTGCAGTGGCTTGAATTTACCGGTGGGGCTCCACCATTCGGCCGCCATCGCCGAAAAGCGGTCCACCTCTTCCTGGTCGATCGTGCTTTTTGCCGCTTCGCTCATGCTTTTGTCCTCGCATTCGTTCTGAGTGAAGTCGGACGAAGCTGTGAGGAAGTCAAGAGCTGACCGCGGGCGTGGTGTCGCAAGCAACTCCCGGTGAAGGCGAAAGCCGTACTCCCTACACCAAGAAGATGAGAAGACGTTAAAGTTAACAATATGCTAATATACTGACAGTTTATCGGGGGTCGACCATGTCTCGCTTCTGTGGTGCTGTCGCTGCAGGTGTCTTCTTTGCTTTATTCGGTCCGCTGCAGGCTTTCTCCGCCGAGCCGGTTGGGCAGGCAACACTGATTCGAACCGAGGTTTCAGGCGAGACCGGCCCGATGGTTGTGCGATCCCCCGTCCATAAGGACGAGCGCATCCGCACATCGCAGTCCGGCCTTGGACAATTCATCTTCAAGGATGGCACCAAACTGGCTGTCGGTGCGGGGTCGACGGTCGTGATCGACAAGTTCGTTTATGACGATTCGGCCTCCGTGAAGAGGCTTTCGATCAAGGCGGCGAAAGGCACGTTCCGCTGGATCAGCGGCAATTCAGCCTCGTCGGCCTACTCGATTGTAACTCCGGCCGGCACGATCGGGGTGCGCGGAACGGCGTTCGATTTCTACGTCGGCCCGAACGGTACGACGGCGATCGTGTTGTTGAACGGTGCCGCAAGTTTCTGCGGCCCAGGGGGCTGCAAGCAGTTGCGTCAGCAATGCGACTGCGTGGTCGCAACCCGCGGCGGCCGAATGACGGATCCGAGCAAGGTCGATCGCAGCACGCTGCAGACACTGAGTAATCCGCGAGCGTTGCCCTTCCTGTCCGGCGATCAGCAGCTTTCGGGCGCGCTCGGCGGCATTCGCACCAGTTGCGGGCTGGCGTCCCTGCGCCAGGACCGTCAGGACCGGCCCCGGCCGCAGCGGCAGGAGCGGCCGGCGCCGCAGGCACCCCAGGCGCCGCAGCAGGCGCCACAGGCACCTCAACCGTCCCAATTGCCGCAGACACCGCAACAGCCCCCGGACACGCCGGATCCACCCGACAAGCCGGACAAGCCTGATCACCATCACCACCACGACCGTGACCACCATCACGACTGGGATCACCATCGCGGTTGGGATCACTTCGGTCGAGGCCCTTTTGACCGCGACCGTGGGCGCAATTGGCGATGATGAGACCACGATCGCGATGGGTCGCGGTCGTAAGAGCCGCAATCAGGGTTCGAGGTGAAGCTTGGTTTCATGCGGCAGAGCCGCGCCAATACCGTCATCGTCATTGCCGGGACTGTCGCGGAAGTGGTCCGCCCGGCGCCCGAGGCGGCTATAGAATTGGGGCAGGGTCGCGGTTAGCTCGGCTGACTTGAGCTTGGCGATATTGAGCAGCTTGCGTGTCTCCGCCGAATGGGCGCGGAGCGCGGCGACAAGCTCCGTATGAATGCGATGCATCTCGGCAAATGCACTTGAACCGCGAACGTGCTCGCCACCGACAACGGCATAGAGGCGCGCCCGGCTGCTCTTGCCTTTCAGTCCGAGCAGGCCGGCGTCGAGGAGTGCGAAATGCGCCAGTTCGCCAGCCGTGGTTTCCGAGACGAGAATGTCGAAGCCAACTTCCTTGCAGGCGGATTCGATGCGCGCCGCGACGTTGACGGCGTCGCCGACGGCGGAATAGTTGAAGCGTGTTTCGGCCCCCATGTTGCCGACGCAGGCAAGTCCGGTGTGAATGCCGACGCCGATACCGACCTGATACTCCGGGCCGAAGCCGAAAGCATCGGATGCGTTGAGCGAAGCGAGCGTCTCACGCATGGCAAGGGCGGCGCGGACTGCCTTGGCAGGATGATTTTTGACGTCCACCGGGGCGTTCCAGAAGGCCATGATCGAGTCGCCGATGAATTTGTCGAGCGTCCCTTCATTGGCCGTCACGTGGCGGCTCAACGCATCGAGCAGCGTATTCAGGAAGCGGACGACTTCGGCTGGCTGCAGTCGTTCGCTGAGTTCGGTGAAGCCGCGCACGTCGACGAACATCACCGTCAGTTCGCGGTCGTCGCCGCCGAGCCGCATCGCATCGCGGCTGTGCTCGATCCGAAAGAGCAGCGAGGGTGAGAGATACTGCCCGAAGGCACGGCGGACTGCGCGCCGCTCGCGGTCGATAACGAGGATGCGGAATGAGGTGGCGGCGAAATGGGTGATTGAGCCGGCAATGATCGGCGCGAGCGGATCGAGCAACAGGCCCCAGGCGGAAAAGGCAAACCAGGAGGCCGCAAGCGCCAATGCCGTCAGGCATAGGCCGCAGGCAAGCGCCACAGCCGGGCTGACGAAGGTCGTCAGCACCACCAGGAGCGTACCCAGGATGGCAATCGCAAGAATTTCCAGTCCATCCGCCCAATCGGGCCGTGAGAGAAAGTGGCCGGTCAGGATCTGTTCGACGGTTTGGGCATGCATGGAAACACCAGGGACGTTCTGGCCGAGCGCCGTCGTGCGGATATCCTGCAGACCAGCGGAGGATGTGCCGACAAAGACGATGCTTCCTTCGATGGCGGCAGCGACCTGCGGATCGACGCCTTGTGGCGCCAGGATCTTGCCGGCGGAGATATAGCGTTGCGGGACATCAGGACTGATATACAGCCACAACTCACCGCTCGCAGTCACCGGTATGACGAACTCACCGATCTTGACCGATGTCAGTGTATCGGGAGCCTCGGGGGCGGCTGCCAACACATAGGTCGAAGCGCCCTGGGCGACACGCAGCGCCTCGATCGCCAGATTCGGATAGAGCTGCTCCCCATCCGTCAGAAAGAGCGGGACCTTGCGTACGACAGCGGAGGGATTGCCGGGATTGAGGCTGATGTGGCCGAGACCTGTCGCATTGAGCTGCAATTGCGGGCGTACCGGTGTCGCTGCGTCGAGCCGGGGCGGCGCGTTGACGGGGCTCTCGCCGGTGAAAGCGAAGCCTGCTTTGACCGGTGGCCGATAGTTACCCTCCGTCGTCAGGCCGAAGCCGAGCACCACGGGGCGTCCGGCGATCGCTTGGGCGAAAAGCTCGTCATTGTCGGGTAGTCGCCTCAGCAACGTCGGGTCGACGCCGGCGACATCGCGCATGACAGTGCGCGGCGAGAGACGGTCCGGTTCTGCAAACAGCACATCGAAGGCGATCGCGGCGGCTCCCAGATCGGACAGGCGCTCCACGAGAAGCGCCAGCCGGTCGCGCGGCCAGGGCCACTGGCCGAATTCCTTGAGCGAGGCCTCGTCGATATCGATGATGCGGACCGGTGTCGGCTCAAAGGCGCGCGGTGAGATCCGCTGATATTCATCAAATGTGACGTCGCGGATTTGCCGCAGCAGTGGTGGATCGCTTGCCCGCAGCATCGTGAACGCCACGACGATGGCGAGGCCAATAATAACGCCGATTTGCTGCGCACGCGTCATATGCAATCGGAGCCCTCGGGCCTGGAACCAAGTGGCGCCGGCGATAAAGGAGGCGCATTTCCGGGCGCGACTAGGCTGCCTGTTTCCACCGCGCGATGCAACTGCGCCTTTCGAGCAAATCAGCGACGCTGTTCAGTCGGTCGGAAACTCCTTGCCCAGGCGATGCGGGTTGTTGGTCTGCGAAGCTGCAGCCTCTGAATTCTCCAACGTCAGCATGCGCTCGTCATTTGCTCTGCGCGGCCCAAGAAAGGGCCTTCGCTCGGTCTCCGTCGCTCGCAGCGTGCTTCGAAGGCGCAGTAGGTCCTTCCGCGCAATCAAGCCATGAAGCTTGGCGGTCTGTGGATCCACGATCGGGATGCGGCCGGAGCCAGTCGACAACATCAGGTCAGCGACATATCCGACCGTATCGTCAGGATGTGCCGCGGGGATAGATGCGTCGGACACCATGTCGTCGAGACGTTGGTCGGAAAACGCGGCTGCGTCCTGCCATCGCAACGCATCGCTACCGGAGACCAGTCCCTTGAGGACACCGCTGCCGTCAACGACCGGATAAACCCGGTGCGTTCTTGCAGGCGTCGCGAAGAAGGCGCAGGCATCGCCGACTGTCATGCTTGCTGCAAGCGTGTCGACCTCCTTGATCATGATCTCGCGCGCACGCGTCAATTCGAAGGGATCAATGCCGTATTCTCGCGTGATGTGTTGGCCGCGCCGTGCGATCTTTTCGGTGAGGATCGACCGGCGAAGAAGGAGAACGGTCACCACGTAGGCTGCTACCGTGGCCGCCAGGAGGGGTACCAGCATCGAAACGTCGCCGGTGAGTTCGACGGCAAAGAACGTGCCCGTCAGCGGTGCGCGCATCGTTCCTCCCATCATTGCGGCCATGCCCAGCAAGGCCCAGAATCCCGGGTCGCCGGGAAGCATCAGGCCGACCAGCCATCCGAGGGCTCCTCCGAAGATCAGCAGCGGCGCGAGTACGCCACCGGATGTGCCCGATGACAGCGCCACAAGCCAGATGAATGCTTTCACAAGCAGGACCGCCAACACGGCCGACGGCAGAAGAGTGCTGTTCAGCAATCCTTCGATGATGTCGTAGCCGACTCCGAGGGCGCGAGGCTCGATCAAGCCGCCGAGGCCGATGATCAACCCGCCAATCGCCGGGCACCACATCCAATGGATCGGCAGGGCCTCGAAGAGATCTTCGATCTTGTAGAGCATCGTCGTCAACAGGCCGGATTGCAGCCCCGCAATAATCCCCATCGCAGCGCAGAGCGCGATGCCCCACCAGGGAAGGTCCATGTGAAATTGCTTGGGAAAAAGAGGGCCGGCCTGGAACAGGAAGGGGCGCCAGCAGATCGACACGCAGGCCGCGATGGCAACGGGGATGAAGCTTCTGGGCTTCCATTCGAAGAGCAGCAATTCTACGGCGAGCATGACTGCGGCAATCGGTGAACCGAAGATTGCGGTCATGCCGGCGGCCGCACCCGCGACGAGGAGCGTCTTGCGCTCGGCCGAGCTCAAGTGGAAGCATTGCGCGAAGAGCGATCCGATGGCGCCGCCCGTCATGATGATCGGCCCTTCGGCGCCAAAAGGTCCGCCGGTGCCGATGGAGATCGCCGACGAGAGCGGCTTGAGAATCGCCACCTTCGGCGACATCCGGCTGCCACCAATCAGGATCGTCTCGATTGCCTCGGGGATGCCGTGACCGCGGATCTTCTTGGATCCGAAGCGGGCCATCAGCCCGATAACAAGGCCGCCAAGGATGGGAATGGCAACCATCCATACGGAGCGCGGTGCATCAGCAAGCGAGGTGGCGGCAATACTGAAACGCCCGAACCACACGAGACTGGTGACCAGCGAAATCAGGCTCACCAGGACCCAGGCGGCGAACGCACCGCCGGAGCCGACCACCACGGCCATGCCGACCAGCGCGAGAACGCGTTTGTCCGTCGTAAAGTCCCCGGCCTCGCGCCGCGAGAGGCCGCCGGTAAAGTCATGTGGCCGGTGAGGGGTCGATTGCTCGTACATGGAGGATCCCGTCGAAACGCTTCTGTTCGACGTTGTAAATATATCGTGATACGATATAAATCAACAAGCAGATCTGGAGGCAGAAATGGTGTCGGGCAAAAACGGCAGCTTATCGGATGCTGATCATGCCGCGTTGGCCAACCTGAGGTACAGAATTCGAAAATTTCGCCAATTCAGCACCAAGGCGGCGGAGAAGCTCGGTCTATCGCCGCAACAGAATCAGGCACTACTCGCGATCAAGGGACTGGGAAGCGGAGAACAGATGAGCGTTTCAACCTTGACTCTTCGTCCCGGCTGCATCTGCAGCCGAACTTACGCGCTCGCTTGAGGGACGTGGCTATGTCACTATCGAAGTGAAGCAGAGGCGCCGGACTATTGCGCGGTTGACAGACAAGGCGGAAGAGATATTGCGACGGCTGACGCCTGCGCATCTTTACGAGATCCGGGAGATGGCTCCCGAACTCATGCTGGCGTTGCGCGTGCTCCAGGATCATCGAAGAATGGAAGTCGCCGCATGGATGCAATGATGGCCACGAGGGATCTGCATTGAGGACACCCGGAGAACGACTGACCGACGCCGACTACGAGGCCTTGTCCAATCTGCGCTACACCTTGCGCCGCTTCATGGATTTCAGCACGTCCGCGGCACAAGAGGAGGGGCTCCCAACGCAACAGCATCAGGCATTGCTGTCGATCAAGGGCCATCGCGGCGAAGACTCGATGACGATCGGAATGCTTGCTGAACGGCTGCTGATCGCGCCCCATTCGGCAACGGAGCTCGTTGGACGTCTGGTCACAGCCGGCTACGTGTCGCGTCGCACGGATCCGAACGACAAGCGCCGGCAGACATTGGAGCTCACCGACAAGGCAGAGCGTGTGTTGAAGCGCCTGACTGCTATCCATCTGACGGAAATCCGGGAGATGGCGCCGCAGCTGATTGACATCCTCAGGAAGCTGCAGGACGAAATCGAGCGATGAAGGGAAGTCTCAGACCTCCGGCAGATTTCTCTCCTCTGCTGCGCTGCTCAACGCCCTCGAGGCTGAGGAGGCCTAGCCGGGGTGGCAGCTGCCACTTTTACCCGCCAGTTCCAGGGTGTCGCATTCTCCTTTCCACACCTTGCCACCCCCCCACAAACTCGCTAAGAGACGCGGCAACTTGGGCCCTTGGGGTGCAAGGCTCTAGAAGGGTTCCAGAAACTCCCAATTCCGGGCTCTTCGGCCATGCGGCTCCATGCAGGGTTCGTGATGCCGGGTCTGGCTTTGGTCTCTCTCGGCGCTAGGTCGTGGTAGAGGCATATGGCACGCATCGTAATGAAATTCGGCGGAACGTCCGTCGCTGATCTGGACCGCATCAAGAACGTTGCCCGCCATGTGAAACGTGAAGTCGACGCCGGCCACGAAGTGGCGGTGGTCGTCTCCGCCATGTCCGGCAAGACCAACGAGCTGGTCGGGTGGGTGCAAGGCACGCCAAAGGTCGTCGGCGCCAATTCACCTTTTTACGATGCGCGCGAATATGATGCCGTTGTTGCATCGGGCGAGCAGGTGACTTCCGGCTTGCTCGCGATCGCGCTGCAGGCGATGGATATCAATGCCCGCTCTTGGCAGGGTTGGCAGATCCCGATCCGTACCGACAACGCCCATGGCGCCGCCCGCATCCTCGATATCGATGGCTCCGACATCATCAAGCGTATGGGCGAGGGGCAGGTTGCCGTCATCGCCGGCTTCCAGGGTCTTGGGCCCGACAACCGCATCGCGACGCTCGGCCGCGGCGGCTCCGATACGTCGGCAGTTGCGATCGCGGCTGCGGTCAAGGCCGATCGATGCGATATCTATACCGACGTTGACGGCGTCTACACGACCGATCCGCGCATCGTGCCGCAGGCACGCCGCCTGAAGAAGATCGCCTTCGAGGAAATGCTCGAAATGGCGTCGCTCGGCGCCAAGGTTCTGCAGGTTCGCTCCGTCGAGCTTGCCATGGTGCACAAGGTCCGTACCTTCGTGCGCTCCTCTTTCGAAGATCCCGATGCTCCGGGCATGGGTGACTTCTTGAATCCGCCCGGAACGCTGATTTGTGACGAGGATGAAATCGTGGAACAGGAAGTAGTCACCGGCATCGCCTATGCCAAGGATGAGGCTCAGATCTCGCTTCGCCGTCTTGCCGACCGGCCGGGCGTTTCCGCTGCGATCTTCGGACCGCTGGCCGAAAGCCACATCAATGTCGACATGATCGTCCAGAACATCTCGGAAGACGGCTCGAAGACCGACATGACCTTCACGGTTCCTTCGGGTGATGTCGACAAGGCGATCAAGGTTCTGGGCGAGAACAAGGAAAAGATCGGGTACGACGTCGTTCAGAACGAAGCGGGCCTGGTGAAAGTGTCGGTCATCGGTATCGGCATGCGCAGCCACGCCGGCGTTGCCGCCACCGCTTTCAAGGCGCTGGCCGACAAGGGCATCAACATCAAGGCGATCACCACCTCTGAGATCAAAATTTCGATCCTGATTGATGGTCCTTATGCGGAACTCGCTGTCAGGACTTTGCATTCCTGCTACGGTCTCGATAAGAACTGATTCTGAACGAGTCTGCCGCGCGTTCAAGTTGTGAAGTCACGCGGCTGTCGGCCGCGAGGCTTTGATGTTTGTTTTGGAGCTTGAGACGCAATGAGAGACCTTTCCGGCGGTCCGCGCGTGCTGCTCAAGCGGCTGCGCGAGTTGATGGCGGAGCCGCTGGAGCCGCAGGAGCGTCTCGATCGGATCGTTCGCCAGATTGCAGGCAACATGGTGGCGGAGGTTTGCTCCGTCTATGTGTTGCGCGCTGACGGCGTTCTCGAGCTCTATGCAACCGAAGGTCTGAAGAAGGAAGCGGTCCACCTGTCCCAGCTCAAGATGGGACAAGGTCTGGTCGGTACGATCGCGGCATCGGCGCAGCCTCTCAATCTCTCCGACGCGCAATCGCACCCGGCTTTCCGCTACCTGCCGGAAACCGGCGAAGAGATCTACCATTCGTTCCTCGGCGTGCCGATCCTGCGCACCGGCCGCTCGCTCGGCGTTTTGGTCGTGCAGAACAAGGCGAGCCGCACCTACCGCGAAGAAGAGCTCGAAGCGCTCGAGACGACCGCGATGGTGCTTGCCGAGATGATCGCCACCGGCGAACTCAAGAAGATCACCAAGCCCGGGCTCGAACTCGACCTGACGCGTTCGGTGACCATCGACGGCGACACCTATAATGAAGGCATCGGCCTCGGCTACGTTGTGCTGCATGAGCCGCGTATCGTCGTCACCAACCTTTTGAATGAGGATTCCGAGAAGGAAATCCGCCGCCTGGGCGAGGCGCTAGGGTCGCTCCGCATCTCGATCGATGACCTTCTGTCGCAGCGCGACGTTTCGATGGAGGGCGAGCACCGCGAGGTTCTCGAAACCTATCGCATGTTCGCCCATGACCAGGGCTGGGTGCGCAAGCTCGAGGAAGCAATCCGTAACGGTTTGACCGCGGAAGCCGCCGTCGAGAAGGTGCAGAGCGACACCAAGGCGCGCATGATCCGCATGACCGATCCCTATCTGCGGGAACGGATGCACGATTTCGAAGATCTCGCGAACCGCCTGCTGCGGCAGTTGACCGGCTATACCGGCCGCACAGCGGGGGACGGTTTCCCAAGCGACGCCATCATCCTGGCGCGTGCCATGGGTGCGGCTGAGTTGTTGGACTATCCGCGTGCCAATGTGCGCGGGCTCGTGCTGGAAGAAGGTGCGGTGACGAGCCATGTGGTGATCGTCGCGCGTGCCATGGGCATTCCTGTGATCGGCCAGGCCGCTGGCGTGGTGGCGCTCGCCGAAAACGGCGATGCCGTCATCATCGACGGCGATGGCGGGCATGTGCACCTTCGCCCCATGCCGGAGCATCAGCGCTCCTACGAGGAAAAGGTACGGTTCCGCGCCCGCCGCCAGGAGCAGTTCCGGGCGCTGCGCTCGGTCGAGTCGCGCACCAGGGACGGCCAGCGCGTATCGTTGATGATGAACGCCGGGCTGCTGGTCGATTTGCCGCAGCTTTCGGACTCGGGTGCTGAAGGCATTGGCCTGTTCCGCACCGAGCTGCAGTTCATGATCGCCTCCAACATGCCGAAGGCGGAAGAGCAGGAGCTGTTTTATCGCAATGTGCTCAAGCAGGCGGCCGGACGAGTTGTGACATTCCGCACGCTTGATATCGGCGGCGACAAGGTCGTTCCCTATTTCCGTGGCCATGAGGAAGAAAATCCGGCGCTCGGCTGGCGGGCAATCCGCCTTTCGCTCGATCGTCCGGGCCTGCTGCGCACGCAGCTGCGCGCCATGCTGAAGGCGGCGGCCGGCATCGAGCTGAAGCTGATGGTGCCAATGGTAACCGAGGTTTCCGAGATCGCCGCCGTGCGAGAACTGCTGCAGAAGGAGGTTCAGCACCTTTCGCGCTTCGGCCACGGCCTGCCGCGCAAGCTGCAGTTCGGGGCGATGCTGGAGGTGCCGGCGCTGCTCTGGCAGCTCGACGAGCTGATGTCGGCGGTCGATTTCGTCTCGGTCGGGTCGAATGACCTCTTCCAGTTTTCGATGGCGGTCGATCGCGGCAATGCGCGCGTGTCCGACCGCTTCGATCCGCTTGGCAAACCGTTCCTTAGGATCCTGCGCGACATCGTGCGGGCAGGCGAGCGCAACAACACGCCCGTGACCTTGTGCGGCGAGCTTGCCGGCAAGCCAATCTCGGCGATGGCGCTTCTCGGCATAGGCTTCCGTTCGGTTTCGATGTCGCCGGCATCGATCGGTCCGGTCAAGGCGATGCTGCTCGGTCTCGAGGTTGAGACGCTGGCGAAGGTGATGAACGAGGCGCTTGACGACACCAAGTCGGCGACTTCGATCCGCGATGTGCTTGCCCACTTCGCGGAAGCTCACAATATTCCTCTTTAGGTCAAGACAAGCAGAATCGGAGTGAAGGGTGGCGAAGCTTCCCGTTGAAAAGATGCGCGAGCTGGAACGCCGTTTTGGCGAGATCGAAGCGCGCATGTCGGCTGGCCCCTCGGCTGACGTCTACGTCAAGCTCGCCTCCGAATATTCCGAGTTGCAGCCCGTCGTCACGAAGATCCGCGCCTTCGAGAAGGCAATTGCCGAGCTTGCGGACCTCGAAACCCTGCTGAACGACAAGTCGGTGGACCGTGAGATGCGCGATCTGGCCGAACTGGAGCTGCCCGAGGTGAAGGAGCGGCTGGAGGCGCTGGAGCAGGAAATCCAGATCTTGCTGCTGCCGAAGGATGCAGCAGACGAGAAGAGCGCTATTTTGGAAATCCGCGCTGGCACCGGCGGTTCGGAAGCCGCACTCTTTGCTGGTGATTTGTTCCGGATGTATGAGCGCTATGCAGCCGCCCACGGCTGGAAGGTCGAAGTCCTGTCGTCGAGCGAAGGCGAGGCGGGCGGCTTCAAGGAAATCATCGCGACCATCACCGGCAAGGGCGTATTTGCCAAGCTGAAGTTTGAATCCGGTGTTCACCGTGTCCAGCGCGTGCCGGAAACGGAAGCCGGCGGTCGCATCCACACTTCGGCCGCGACCGTCGCGGTTCTGCCGGAGGCGGAGGAAATCGACATCGAGATCCGGCCAGAAGACATCCGCATCGATACGATGCGCTCATCCGGCGCTGGCGGCCAGCACGTCAACACCACCGACTCAGCGGTGCGCATCACCCATCTGCCGACCGGCATCGTCGTCACCAGTTCCGAGAAATCGCAGCATCAGAACCGCGCCAAGGCGATGCAGGTTCTGCGTTCGCGTCTCTACGACGCCGAGCGTCAACGGGCCGAAAGCGAGCGTTCCGCCGATCGCAAGAGCCAGGTCGGTTCCGGCGATCGCTCCGAACGCATCCGCACCTACAACTTCCCACAGGGGCGGGTGACGGACCACCGGATCAATCTGACACTCTACAAGCTCGACCGGATGATGATCGGCGAGATCGACGAGGTGGTCGACGCGCTGATGGCCGACTATCAGGCAAGCCAGTTGGCGCAACTCGGCGAGCAGCAATGAGCATGAGCGGGAAACAGGCCGAGGCTACGGTTTCCCAAATGCTGGCCGAGGCTCGCCGTCGTTTCACTGAAGCCGGTGTCGACAGTGCTTCGGCTGATGCCCGTATGCTCGTCGCAGGGCTGCTTGGACTTTCGACGACCGCCATCGTAACGCGTGGCGGCGAAACCGTCAGCACAGAGCAGATGGCAATGATCGAGCAAGCCATCGAACGCCGGCTGGCGCATGAGCCTGTTCACCGCATTCTCGGCGAACGGGAATTCTATGGCCTGCCGCTGTCTTTGTCTGCGGAAACCCTTGAGCCACGGCCTGATACGGAAATTCTCGTCGATACGATGCTTCCTTATCTGCGCGACCTTGCAAATACCGAGGGCCATATCCATATTCTGGACCTAGGAACCGGAACAGGGGCGATATGCCTTGCTCTGTTGAGCGAATGTCCGGAAGCGTCAGGCGTCGGCAGCGATATATCGGCCGATGCATTGAAGACGGCGAAATCAAACGCGGAAAGAAACGGATTGCAGGATCGCTTCGAAGCCATTCAATCCAGTTGGTTTCAGAATATCCACGGCTCGTTTCACGCGATTGTCTCAAATCCGCCCTATATCGCTTCTAAGGTCGTTCACACTCTCGCTCCCGAAGTGACGAAATTTGATCCCCATGCCGCACTGGATGGCGGCCGGGATGGGCTTGACGCCTACAGAACCATCGCCAAGGATGCGGCAAGGTTCATAAAGCCGAACGGCGTTGTGGGACTTGAGATCGGCTACGACCAGCGAAACGACGTGACAGACGTTTTCGAGGCTGAAGGCTTCAAGCTTCTGGAATCCGTAAAGGATTACGGCCAGAATGACCGGGCGCTTGTGTTCGCGCTCAAGTGATGCGCGACGACTTTAAGCATTGAACAGGACATTGGTGTCATTGCGAAGAAAAGGCTTGGATTTCCACGGGAAGCAATATAGGTTGACCCCACGCGTTGGAGAGATAGGACAGAACGGTGAGACGTTCGAAACTAACTCGGCCTCGGGGGTCCGCTCTTTTAAACGAGAGCTTCAAAGGTTGAATACGACCCAATGCGTGAATCAGTCAAACTGACTTGAGAACAAGCGGCAGGTTGGCGCGAAGGCGCAGTATGCTTGCGGCACGAGGGCTCTGAGCCGGTGAACCGGCCACGGCCGTTGGTGCCATAACTCCACAACAAACAGAGAATTCAGGTGAACGATCTATGAGGCCAGGACAGCAGAACAAGCGCGGTCGCGGGCGTGGCAATAACAACGGCGGCGGCGGCGGCGGAAATAACAATAACAACAATTTCAACCGCAAGGGCGGCAACCCGTTGACGCGGACCTACGACAGCTCCGGCCCAGACGTTAAGATTCGTGGTACCGCGCAGCATATCGCTGAAAAGTACGCACAACTTGCGCGCGACGCGCAGAGTTCGGGCGATCGCGTTATCGCTGAAAACTACCTGCAGCACGCCGAACACTATAACCGCATCATTGCAGCCGCTCAGGCGCAGATGCAGGAGCGCTTCCAGCGCGACGACCGTAACGAATTCAGTGAAGGTGCGGAGCGCGATGGTGACGATGTCGAAGCCATCGACAATGACGATGTTGTCATCGTCCAGCCACCGCGTCACCAGCACGAGCATCAGCAGCGCCGTTCGGAAGAACAGTCGCAGCGTCGCAACGACGAGCAGCCGCGCCGCAACGAAGACCGCCAGCCGCGTCGCCAGGAACAGCAGCCGGCCCCGGTCGCAGCTGAAGCGCCGCAGCCCGAGGTGAACGATGGCAGCGGCCCGCAGCCGGAGATCGAAGGTATTCCGGCAGAGGTTTCGATGGACGAGGAAAGTGCTGCAGGCCAGCCGCGCGAGCGTCAGCCGCGTCGCCGCACTGCCGGTAGCCGTCCGCGTCGTCCGCGCCGCGCTGCGGAAGGCGAGGCTCCGGCCGAGGGTGAAGGTTCCGGCGATGCGCCTGTTTTGGCGGATGCCGCTTCGGAATAACCGGATCGCTTCAACGATCCGAGCTAATGGATAAAAGGCCGCTCTATGGAGCGGCCTTTTTCGTTTCTGCCGCCGTCTCGCCTCCGACCGTTAAAGTGTCGTGCATTTACCGTAACGTACTTACGTCTACGCTGTGGCTATGCCTCTTTGGTTCGCGCCGATGCATCTCATCACCAGACAACATTCCAAAAGTTCACGTTTGACGGGAGACACGCGAAATGGCCAGCGACGATAGCGTACGATCATCCTCCTCCGACGCCAGCAACCTCACGCGCCGTAATCTGCTGATAGGGTCAACAGCCCTTGCCGCCGGGGCCGCCACGGTCGCCAGCATGGTGAGTTTCGCAGCAGCCCAGGCGCAGACGGCGGCGGCACCATCCGGCAAGAAGCCGAATATTCTTGTCATCTTCGGCGATGACATCGGCATACCGCAGATCAGCGCCTACACGATGGGGCTGATGGGCTATCGCACGCCCAATATCGACCGCATCGCCAGGGAAGGCGCAATCTTCACCGATTCCTATGGCCAGCAGAGCTGCACTGCGGGCCGCGCCTCCTTCATTCTCGGGCAAGAACCATTCCGCACCGGCCTCTTGACGATCGGCATGCCCGGCGATCCGCACGGCATTCAGGACTGGATGCCGACGATTGCCGACGTGTTGAAGACGCAGGGCTATGCGACCGGCCAGTTCGGCAAGAACCACCTCGGCGACCAGGACCAGCACCTGCCGACCAAGCATGGCTTCGACGAGTTCTTCGGCAACCTCTACCACCTCAACGCCGAGGAAGAGCCGGAAGGCTACTTCTACCCGAAGGACCCGGCGTTCCGCCGGCAGTTCGGTCCGCGTGGCGTGATCAAGTCAACTGCGGACGGCAAGATCGAAGATACCGGTGCGCTCAACACGAAGCGTATGGAGACGGTCGATGAGGAATTCCTGGCTGCCGCCAAGAACTTCATCGATCGGCAAGCGAAAGCTGACAAGCCGTTCTTCTGCTGGTTCAACTCGACCCGCATGCACGTCTTCACCCATCTGAAGCCGGACTCGCTTGGAAAAACCGGCAAGGGCATTCATGCCGACGGTATGGTGGAGCACGACGGTCACGTCGGCCAGCTTCTCGAGCAGCTGGATCAGCTCGGCATCGCCGACAACACTATCGTTCTCTACACGACCGACAACGGCGCCGAGCTTGCCTTGTGGCCTGATGGTGCCCAGACGCCGTTCCACGGTGAAAAGGGCACGACATGGGAGGGCGGCTTCCGCATTCCGATGATGGTTCGCTGGCCGGGCGTCGTCAAACCCGGGACCGAGGTGAATGAGATCGTTACGCTAATGGATTGGATGCCGACATTCGCGAGCGCCGCCGGGATATCCGACATCAAGGAGCAGATGAAGGCCGGGTTCAAGTCAGGGACCAAGGATTTCAAGGTTCACCTGGACGGCTATGATCTTTTGCCTTTCCTGAAGGGTGAGGCTCAGAGCGGCCCGCGCGATGTCGTCTACTACTTCGATCAGGGCGGCAATCTCAATGCGCTTCGCTGGAACGACTGGAAGCTGAGCTTTGCCATCGCGAGCCACGGCAACATTGCCACGGCCACCCGTGAAGTCCCAGCATGGGCTATGATCGCCAACCTGCGAATGGACCCCTACGAGCGTGGCATGGAGGACGGTGGCGGAGCGATCGAGTTCCTTGCAAGGAACATGTGGCTGCTCGTTCCGATCCAGGGGAAGATCAAGGACTTCTTCTCAGACTTCGACCAGTTCCCGTATCAGGAAGGCAGCTCGCTCAATGCCAGCGGCATCAACTACGGGCTGCTTCGCCAGCAAGCGGCACTGAAGCGGTTGAATGAACTCGAGCGGCTTGCCCCGCAATAGGCAAACACCGCGACAGCCCGCGCCGGCCAAACGGCGCGGGCTGTCCTCACCAAAGAGGGACGGTCCGATGGTGGTTGAGTTGCCGCCGGGCGCCTATATCGGCCTGATCAACGACCATAATCTCCCCGGCCCGGATGGCGGAAAGGGTGGAAAGCACCTCATCCTGCTGCCGGACTACAAGGGCAAGGTGCCAAAGGGCTACCATGTCGGGAAGTCGGCCACCTACAAAGTTCTGCTTGCTGTGCGCGCTCTGCCGGTCGGTGGCGACCAGGACAAGGCGCTGAAGGCGCTGCACGCCATCAAGGTCTACCCTTTGAGTACGGCCAGCAAGCCGAAGCCAATCGCGATCGTCGACACCACCGAGAAGGCAATGGACAGCACCTCTCTCAAGTGGGAGGACAACATCCAGTTCTGGGAGGTATTGAAGCGGATCATCGATGAGGAACCCCTCGTCGAGAAATTCACACCGATGTAGGGCTTCTTGCGACGCTCGGTATCTAAAAGGGCAAGCCGTTCGCACCTGATGCCCGTACGAAAGCTATCCTCGAAAAAGCTGCGAAGGTTGGTCGTGACCAGCTTCTCGTATCGGCGTTCGATAGCGATCGGCCGGACCGCTTTGCGTGGCCGGACCGCAAATGGGAGTGGGTCGGCCTGGTTCCCAACGCTGCCCAGTTCGAGACGCCGATGGGCGTCGATCTGGAGGCACATGATCGCTGGTTCGCACAGGCGATCGTCACGCCCGCAATGTTCCACCGTTCGGCCGGCGCGGGCTCGGCTCTATTGGCTCGGTGCTCGCGACGCTAGCGGTGCGTTTCTGGACGGAGCAAGAACTACAAGCTGACGATTCCCCAGCCCGTCCCGGGCAAGCTGCTCTGGTCCGTGACGCTCTATGGCGCGCAGACGCGCTCCGACGTGCAGACGGATCAGGACAAGGCGGCGCTCCGCTCGCTCTTTGAGTTGAAGGACATCGACACGTCAAAGCCGGTCGACCTCTATTTTGGTCCAACGGCGCCGAAGGATGGCGAAGGCCGTTGGATCAAAACCCAGTCCGGACGTGGCTGGTTCAGCTACATCCGCATCTACGGACCCACGCAGCCGGCCTTTGACGGCTCCTGGAAGCCCAACGACATCGAAGAAATCAAGTGATTGGATGGCTGCCGGCAGCCGACATGGCTCCGGCGGAGACAGGACATGAAATGAGAACCCCCGGTCGCAAAGGCCGGGGTTTTTCACGTCATCGCCTCTTTAAACTTTTGAAATCCTCCACCATATCCAGCCCAGGTTCGTCAGCCGCAAATCCCAACCGCGGCGGAACAATGGGCTTGCCATTTAAGGGAGCTCAATCTCAGTCATCGGCCTGTGCCTTATGAGGGCAGGGCGATCCATGGAGGTACAGCATGAATATCGAAAAATACTCCGAGCGGGTGCGCGGTTTTATTCAGTCCGCCCAAACCTATGCGCTTGCGCAGGGACACCAGCAGTTCACACCCGAACATGTACTGAAAGTGCTGCTCGACGACGACCAGGGCATGGCCGCCTCGCTGATCGAGCGCGCCGGCGGTGATCCCAAAGCGGCGCGCCTTGCCAACGATGCCGCACTTGCCAAGCTGCCGAAGGTATCCGGCGGCAACGGGCAGATCTATCTCGCGCAGCCGCTTGCCAAGGTGCTTTCCACTGCCGAAGAGGCAGCGAAGAAGGCCGGCGACAGCTTCGTCACGGTCGAGCGCCTGCTGCAGGCATTGGCGATCGAGTCTTCGGCTTCGACGTCGACGACGCTGAAGAATGCCGGTGTGACCGCGCTGGCGCTCAACCAAGTCATCAATGAAATTCGCAAGGGCCGCACCGCTGACAGCTCGAACGCCGAACAAGGCTTCGACTCGCTGAAGAAGTATGCCCGCGATCTGACCGGCGAAGCCCGCGAGGGCAAGCTCGATCCGGTCATTGGCCGTGACGACGAAATCCGCCGCACGATCCAGGTTCTCTCCCGCCGCACCAAGAACAACCCCGTGCTGATCGGCGAGCCTGGCGTCGGCAAGACCGCCATTGTCGAAGGCCTCGCACTGCGTATCGTCAACGGCGACGTGCCTGAATCACTCAAGGACAAGAAGTTGATGGCGCTCGACATGGGCGCGCTGATCGCCGGCGCGAAATATCGCGGCGAGTTCGAGGAGCGGCTGAAAGCCGTGCTTAACGAGGTGCAGGCCGAAAACGGCGAGATCATTCTCTTCATCGACGAAATGCACACGCTGGTTGGTGCCGGCAAGGCGGATGGGGCGATGGACGCCTCCAACCTCCTGAAGCCTGCGCTTGCGCGTGGCGAGTTACACTGCGTCGGTGCGACGACGCTCGACGAATACCGCAAGCACGTTGAGAAAGATCCGGCCCTAGCCCGCCGCTTCCAGCCTGTCATGGTTGAGGAGCCGACGGTTGAGGACACGATTTCGATCTTGCGTGGCTTGAAGGAAAAGTACGAGCAGCATCACAAGGTCCGTATCTCGGATTCGGCCCTGGTTGCGGCTGCGACGCTTTCCAACCGCTACATCACCGACCGCTTCCTGCCCGACAAGGCGATCGACCTGATGGACGAAGCCGCTGCGCGGCTGCGCATGCAGGTGGATTCCAAGCCTGAAGAGCTGGACGAACTCGATCGCCGCATCATGCAGCTGAAGATCGAGCGCGAAGCGCTGAAGAAGGAAACCGATACGGCGTCTGCCGACCGGCTGACGCGGCTTGAAACCGAGTTGACTGGCCTCGAGGAAGAAGCCGACGCCCTGACGGCCCGCTGGCAGGCGGAAAAGCAGAAGCTCGGCCTCGCCGCCGATCTGAAGAAGCAGCTGGATGAGGCCCGCAACGATCTGGCGATCGCCCAGCGCAAGGGTGAGTTTCAGCGCGCCGGCGAGTTGACTTACGGTGTCATTCCGGAACTGGAAAAGAAGCTCACGGAGGCCGAACAGCAGGACAGCGATCGCAGCGCCATGGTGCAGGAGGTCGTCATCCCCGACAACATCGCGCATGTCGTTTCCCGCTGGACCGGTATCCCTGTCGACAAGATGCTGGAAGGCGAACGCGACAAGCTTCTGCGTATGGAAGACGAGCTGGCGAAATCGGTGATCGGCCAGGGTGATGCGGTTCAGGCCGTGTCGCGGGCGGTGCGCCGCGCGCGCGCCGGCCTGCAGGATCCGAACCGGCCGATCGGCTCGTTCATCTTCCTCGGCCCGACCGGCGTCGGCAAGACGGAGCTGACCAAGGCGCTTGCCCGCTTCCTCTTCGACGACGAAACGGCGATGGTGCGCATGGATATGTCGGAGTACATGGAGAAGCACTCGGTGGCCAGGCTGATAGGCGCGCCTCCCGGCTATGTCGGCTATGAGGAAGGTGGTTCGCTGACGGAAGCCGTTCGCCGGCGGCCGTATCAGGTCGTTCTTTTCGACGAGATCGAAAAGGCGCATCCTGACGTCTTCAACGTGCTGCTGCAGGTGCTCGACGACGGTCGCCTGACCGACGGTCAGGGCCGGACAGTCGATTTCCGCAACACGATGATCATCATGACGTCGAACCTCGGTGCTACGATGTTGACGGAGCTACCCGACGGTCATGACACAGATGAGATCCGCGAGCAGGTGCTGGACGTCGTGCGCGGTCACTTCCGGCCGGAGTTCCTAAACCGTATCGATGAGATCATCCTGTTCCATCGCCTGAAGCGCGAGGAAATGGGCGCGATCGTCGATATCCAGCTGATGCGTCTGGTGGCATTGCTTGCCGAACGCAAGATCACACTCGAGCTCGATGACGATGCCCGCAATTGGCTCGCCAACAAGGGTTACGATCCGGTCTATGGTGCGCGGCCGCTGAAGCGGGTGATCCAGAAATACGTGCAGGATCCGCTCGCCGAACAGATCCTTTCCGGGCAGGTTCCGGATGGTTCGACGGTGAAGATCACAGGCGGTACGGATCGGCTGCTGTTCCGGACGCGGAATTCCGCGGTCAACGAAGCGGCCTAAGGCCTCACAACAGGAAAGAAAATGGCGGCCCCGGGCCGCCATTTTTGATGGACGCTACTTGCTTGCCACTTGTGGCGGCGGCTGGTTGCCGAGGAGGGTGTCGATGCGCTGCCGCTCGTCCTCGAATTTTGCCAACGCCTCACCCTTCAACGACTTGCCGCCTGGCAGGCGCACGCGCAGCGGATCGACCTTGGTGCCGTTGACGATCATCTCGTAGTGCAGATGCGGACCGGTGGATTCGCCGGTCGTTCCAACCCAGCCGATTACCTGGCCCTGACGTACCTTGGAGCCGGGAACGACGCCCTTGGCGATGGCGCTCTGGTGATTGTAGGAGGATTCGTAACCGTTGGCGTGGCGGACGATGGTCTGGTTGCCATAACCGCCGGAATCCCAGCCGGCCTTCTCGACCGTTCCGTTGCCGACTGCGATAATCGCCGTGCCGCGCGGTGCCGCCCAATCGACGCCCGTATGCATGCGGGCAAAGCCCAGGATCGGGTGCCGGCGCATGCCGAAGCCTGACTTGAAGATGCCGTTCGGAACGGGATTGCGCAGCAGGAATTGCCGAATGCTCTTGCCGTCCTGATCGAAGTAGTCGATCGACCCATCTTCCGCATCCTGGAAGCGGTAGAAGCGGGTCTGTGTGTCGCCGAAACGCGCGTTCACATAGAGAAGCTCGGAATCCTCCGTTGCCTGACCGCTGGAATCGGCGACGGAAAAGAAGGCTTCCAGCGTGTCGGTCGGCCGCAGCTCCGCCTGGAAATCGACGCTGCTTGCCAGCAGCTTGATGATCAGGGCGGTCATGTCCTTGGTCATGCCGTAGGACAGTGCGGCACGATAAATGCCGTCATAGACGCGTGGCAGATTCTGGTTGGACGGGACCGATGTCGAATTGTCGTCGAAGGCGGTAGTGACTGCGTCGATCTCAGGTGGTTCACGGCCGGCCACGAACCGATCGTGGTCGTCAAGCGCCACGGTGACAAGATGGCGCGTGCCGCGATAGATGCTGGCGCGGATGATCTTTGCTTGTTCGCCTTTCTGCAGGATGCCGATGCGCAACACATCGCCCTTGGAGAGGTCGTCCGATCCGATCATCGGTGAGAGGTAGCCTGCCAGCCCCTTGGCCTGCAGTTCGGGATAGCCCGAGTCCGTCATCGCCTTGATGATCGAGGTCGACTGGCGCACCGGGATGATGTCGTCGGCGAATTCCTCGGTCTGCGGCGTGATCGATTCCGGTGCGGAGACCGTCATGTTCTGCTCGAGGACGCGCGCCGTCAGGCCGGCTGTCAGGTCAACGTCGTTATCGTCGTTGGAGAAGCGGCGTGGGTCGACATAGTAGAGTGCTGCCACTTGGGCGGCGCCGTCGGTCAGGATTGAGCCGTTGGAGCGCACATTCTCCTCGATCTCGTCGAGCGTCATGCCGGGCGCCACCTGGAGATCGGATCTCGTCGTGGGATAGGCCACGGTCTTCAAGCTGACTTCGGACTCCACGTCTGAACCGTAGATCTGCCCGGTGCGAACGGTCGGCTGCGCGTCCGGCTCGTCCGCCGAGAAGATCGTCAGCGGATTGAAGCTCGGATAGTCCTCCGTCGCGACGTGGTTGGCGGCAAGCGTCATCTTCACACGCGCGAAGGGCTGCCGGCGGACGACCTCCTTGTCGCCCTCGTGCACGACGGTCGAGACTTCCATGATCTTGCGGTCCGACGGCTTGGCGGCAATCGCGGCTGCAATCAAACGGCTGCCGCGCGTTACATCAGTATCTGCGTTGGCTTCGGCATTGATATTGGCGTAGGCCTCGGCGGGAATCGCCAACTGCTGGCGGCCGTCGAGTGCCGCAAACAGCGCCACGCCCATCAGCACGCTCGAGGTAATGCCGGTGAGGAACGTACCCGAAAGCCAACGCAATGAAACCTCGCGGCGGTCGGGCGCGCGTCTGCCATCAGCGAGAAGCGGCGGCTCGTTGCCGAACGAGCGGATCATCATCTTCTCCGTCATCATGGCAGGTGGATCCGCGTCCTTTCGGTAGGCTTTCTCGGGCAGCTCTAGTTGGCGCCGAAAAGTGCATAGTTTGCCAATAGAAGTCAAATGGGACGCCTGCGCGCACCCAAATGATCAGCCCTTGAGACCATCCGATTGTGAAGATGTGAGGGCGAAGGATCTCGTCATCGGATTTTTGCGCGCTATTTCCCGACAAATGACCCGGCTATCGGCGCGATCCAAGGGGACAAAAGCGCCACTTGGAAAATCGCTCTTAGAATTCAATGCGATGCAAGAATTCTCGTTTTTTTTGAAAACGGCTGTTGACTTAGAAAAGGGGTAGGATCTATAAGCCCCCTCACTGAACGAGGGCGGCGGCGCTGCTGGCGACGAAGTCCTTCGCTCTTAAGTTTCTTTTAAGATTGGCTTAGTTGCTGATTGGTTCCTTGGACTTTTTGGTTTGAGGCGAGGAAATTCGACCGGGGTATCTGGTCTGTTATTTGACAATTGAAGATGAGAAGAAAGAGAAACGTGGGCGGCGGAGCTTGCGGGACCGGAAGAGATTTCGGTTCTTGAAAGAGACTTTGGCGGTCACGTTTATCAAGAGAAGTTACACTGGTTTTTGACGCAGGGGTTTTTGCCTTTGTGTTTGGAAAACAGGTGTGAAGTTCTCGTCGATTCAGAACGTGACGTAAATGCC
>NZ_JDWI01000070.1:3650-5525 GCF_012932765.1 Rhizobium sp. 57MFTsu3.2 | reverse complement strand
TTTCGAAGTCTCACCCGCGTCGCATGCCAGTGCCTGCTGGCTGCAGCCGCCCAAAACATCAAGAAGATCGCCATGGCGCTCACCAAGCCACCCAGACCAGCCATGGCATGAGCGCCAGAGGCCGCCAACTTCGCCCCGCCTCAGAACCCAACTAAAACAACCAACGTCNAAAAAACAACCCCGCCGAAAATATCGGCGGGTTTGTCAGCAGTCTGAAGGCGCCGAGAGGCGCCTTTTCCATGCCGGTTTGTCCGAACATCAGCCGACGTGCGGCGCCGTCGTCGTGTCATGTTTGTCGTCGAAGAGGATCTTGACCGCTTCCGTGGTGTTCTGGAGAACCGCCACATCGTGCCAGCCGCCATTGGCGTTGACGCTGACTACGGTATCCGTGCCTGACACCGTCGTCTTGACGCTGGCGAGTGCTTCCGCCTCGCTTGCCTGGTGACCGAGCAGGCTGTCGAGAAGCTTCGAGACGTCGAGCGTGTCGCCTTCGCTTGCCTTGTAGTCGGTGATGACGTCGGCCATCGACACGCCCTTCAAGGCGTCGGTGTCGAGGACGAAGGTATCAGCCCCTGCCCCGCCGGTCATCGTGTAACCGCCGCCGCTTCCCGACAGGATGTCATCACCGTCGCTGCCGATCAGCGAGTAGGCGTTGCCGCCGTTTTCGCTGCCGCCGAGCGTCGTGTCGAAGGCGACCTCGACGAAGTGGCCGGTCGAGCCATCCGTAAGGGTGTAGCTGCCATCGGCAAGGATCGATTGACCGTTGATCTCCGTGCCGGACGTGCTGGCATCGAGCGAAATGCTGCTGATCGAATGATCCGCCAGGCTCGAAAGCTCGCCGCTGTCGGTGATGCCGTTGTGGTTCAGGTCCTGCCAGACGGTCAGCTTCGAGAAGGCCTCGTCGGTCGCATCGATCTTGCCGTCATGGTTGCTGTCGAGCGTTGCCAGTGCCGCCAGGCCATCGACATAGCTTCCACCCGCAAAGTGCGGCGAGAAGATCTCGCTGCCATTGTCGATCTTGCCGTTGCCGTCCACATCGAGCGCCAGGATACCGTCACTGCCGGCTGTCCAGGCAATCTGATCCTTGTGGCCGTCGGCGTTGATGTCGAACTGCACGCCCTGATCGAGCGAGGTCAGGGCGACGCCGTTGTGGTCGAGGTCGAGGATAATGGGATCGGTGGCGCTACTGTAAACAGCGAAATTCGACGCCGACAAGACGTTGGCCAACGTCGTACCGCTGTTCACGCCAGTGATGGTAAGCGAGGCCACCTGTGTACGGCCCCCGGTGTTGCTCCAGTCCGTATCGAACCAGACCTCAGCCTTGCCTGTGTTGCTGTTGTAAATCACAAGATAAGTGTTTTTCGCATCGTTGGTCGTGAAGCTGTCAATATCGGTACCACCATTGACACTCGACGTGCTGTAGAACGTCGCGCTGGACACGACAACCTTGTTATTGTGACCCGAGAGGCTCGCGTTTGAGATCTCCGCGTAGTCGCTGGAGTTGAGCGCTCCATCCGACGTCGTGTTGGCGAAATTCACCGCTCCGGTGCCGGTCCCTCTCAGGAAGCTGATCTTGTCAGCTCCATTGTTGAGGAAATCCGTGATCGTATCCATTCCAGTGTTGGTGGCGATCCGGAACTGATCGGCGCCGTTGCCACCCGTCAGAATGTCGTTGCCCGCGCCGCCGATAATGATGTCGTTTCCAGCACCGCCGACAATGGTATCGATGCCAGCTCCACCCTCCAACTTGTCGTTCCCTGCACCACCGGTGATGATAAATGCGCCATCGGTTTCGGCCGCGCCGTTCCACGTGAGGGACTGGTTGGACCCGAGGGCGGAGCCGTTGACCGTGAGCGTCGCGCCCGCAGCCACCAG
>NZ_JDWI01000070.1:0-3487 GCF_012932765.1 Rhizobium sp. 57MFTsu3.2 | reverse complement strand
GCGCCATCGGTTTCGGCCGCGCCGTTCCACGTGAGGGACTGGTTGGACCCGAGGGCGGAGCCGTTGACCGTGAGCGTCGCGCCCGCAGCCACCAGGGCATCGACGGTCGTCACATTCGTCGCCGCGGCGCCGAGCGTGATGGTTTCGATGTTGGTAACCTTGTTGAGATCGTTGGTGCCTGTACCGTTGTCCGTGAACGACAAGGTATCGCTGCCGGCGCCGCCGTCAACCGTATCATCGCCCGTCAGATACCCTTCGAAGACGATCCCATCATTGCCCGAGCCGGCCTTGACCGTCTTAATTCCCGAGCCCGCCGTGATCGCCGTGAAGCTCTCGATCTGATTCGAAAGATCGAGCACAACCGTAGCGGTGGAATTGATCGTTACCTTCTCGATGTTGACGATCTGCGCGTCGCTCCCGCTTGTGAAGCTTGCGTCGACACGCAGCGTATCGCTGCCGTCGCCGCCATCGATCACATAATCGTTCTGGTCTGCAACGATCATATCATCGCCGCCACCAGCCAGGATGATGTCCACCCCGCCCTTGCCGTCGAAGGTGCTTGCGCTGCTATCTCCGATAAGAATCTCGTTGGCGCTCGTGCCAGTGAGATCTCCGCCCCTTTGGTTTGTGACGTTGACATTCGCCGACGCCGTCGTGACCGTATTCGTCACCCCGTAGACGAAGCTGCCCGTGCCGCCGTTCCCGGTATCGTCGATGGTCACCGTGCCGTTCGTGCCGGTTCCATTCTGATGGGTTACGCTGCCCAAATCAATCTGGCTCTGAATGCCGGTGTTTCCGGAGACGATATCGATCGATCCGCTATCGGTTGAGTCGTTATAGAGGAGCGCCCATTCCGGTATCGTGTAGGCGCTACCGCCATAGTTGGACAGGACGGTATCGGTAACCGCAGTGACTTCATTCGCATTCGTCACCGTCACGTTGAGCGTCTGCGTATCGACGCCGCCATGGCCGTCTGAAACCTGCACGGTGACGACATAGACGTTGTCGCCAGCCGTACCACCGACATCGCCCGGCGCTTCATAGTTGGGCGCGGAGATGAAGGTGAGAACGCCGGTCGACGAGTTGATCGCGAACTTGGCGTAGTCGGTACCCGCCGTCTCGACGATGGAATAGACCAGCGTGTTGCCGTCGGCATCGGTCGCATTGACGTCGGTGACCACCGTCGTGTTTTCCGCGACGGAAAGGTTCGTCGGATCGGTTCCGTTGTTCGGAGCGGTGATGACCGGGTTGGCATTCGGCGGCGCGGTCACTGAAATCGCCAGTGTGGCGCCAGCGGTATCTCCATCGCCATCCACGATCGTGTAGGCGAATGACTCGTTGCCCGTGCTGCTGATCGGCGCGAGGTAGCTGTAGTCGCCGGCATGATGGGTTGTTCCGACATCCGTGAAATAGAATGTCAGAGTGCCGCCAAGCGCCGTCTTAATCTCGATCCAGCTGCCGTGGTCCTGGTACGCGCCCCCCGGCGTGCCGCTTTCCGAAACCGTTCCTGTTCCGGCGATCGCGCCGGGCGTGAAGCTATATGTCACGCCATTGACAACGATCGACTGGACATGCCCGCCATCGGCGCCGAAGCTCGCGTCGACGCCGCCATCGATGACAACGTTGCCGCCGACCGACTGGGCATTGCCGAGGAAGTCCTGCAAGGTTGCAAGGAGGCCGGTAACATCGCTGGTGCCGACCAGGATAACGGTGTCCTCGGTCGTGTTGCCGTCCGATCCGTCGGTGTTCGGATAGGACACCGGCTCAAGGTTGGCAACGTTGATGCTACCGCCAATGCCGATCGCATAGACGCTGTCGATACCCTTCGCATTGATGAAGGCTTCCCATTCGCCGGTGGTCACGGAATTGTTGGTGTGATTACCGTCATCCGCGCCGCTGGCAATCCCATCGCCGCTCGGCGCACCGTCCGACAGGAAGTAGACGACGTTCTTGTCGGCCTGCACGGGCGCGCCGGTGCCATAGCTCGACATCGCCTGCTGCAGGCCGAGGTCGTAATTGGTTCCGCCGGAGCCGTTCCAGTTCGCATTGTTTTGAATGTACGCCAGCGCATCTGCCTTGGTCATCCAGACCGTGCCGGATGCGTTCTCGCCGAACTTGACGATCTCGACGTACTTGATCTGGTCGTTCGATTCGAGCAGCTGCTCCATCGAATACCGCGCGAGACCAATCCGGTCTTGGGTATAGCCACCAGGCACATTGCTGACACCGCCGCCGTAGGACGAGTACATGCTGTACGAGACGTCCACGATCAGCTGCACGTTGACTGTGCTCATCGAACCGGCCACCGTGCTTTCGGTGACGTTATGCGCAACCGGTGCGTCGTCGGTGATCGTTAGGTTCACCGAACCCGATACCTTGTCACCCGAAGCGTCCGTCGCAACGACCTTGATGCCCCCGATGGTTACGGCATCCTTATTGACACCGTCGATGAGGTTGTCGGTCAGCGTTGCGGTGACGGTCGGAGTGACCGACTGGCCGGGGGCCGCCGAGGTGTTCGTCAGCGAAAGCCTGACGAAGGCGCCGAGATTGGTATCGGTCGGGGAGAACAGGTTCCCGACCAACTGGGCGCCGCTCAACGCCCAGTGCACGCTGTAGCCGGGGGCGAGACCATCGACGGTCGGCGCGGTCCAGCTGCTGCCGGTCGGATTGTCGAAGGCAATGGTGATAGTCTCGCCAGTCGCGGTGAAGGTGATCCCCGTCGTTGCCTGAGCCGTCTCACCACGGCTGTCCGGCGCGCTGCCGGTTACCGCGCCCGCGGCGAGATCCGCCGGCATACCGCCACTCGAGCCGTTGAGAACTGTATCGAGCGCCGCCTCGCTGAGCGTCAGCGAAACGCTGCCACCTCCGGTCGGAACGCTGTTCACCGTCGTGTCTATCGTTCCGGTCGGGACCAGATGCTCGTATTGGTCTCCACCGCTGATGAGACTGATCGAGTTGTGAACTGAAGTGCCGGAAATCGAACCCGGGGCGAAGGTCACGTCCGTGCTCGCACTTGACTGGTTGGCATGGATCGTGACCGTCTGACCGGTCTCGAGCGTGAAGGTGAGGTCCGACTTCGGCGCGACCGCCAGGTTGTCGGAGTTCGTGAGGGTCACCGTATAGGTGATCGTGGTCGTGCCACCAGCATCAAAGACAGGCGAACCGGCTGTGAGAGTGGCGGTTACAGTATCGATCGTGTCGCTGACCGACGCGGTAGCGGAGCCAGTTCCGACCTGCAGGCTTTCGAAGTTGCCGCCGCTGGTGCCGGTGATCGTCGCTGTCCTGGTCGAGGCGTCGCTGTAGACGTCCTCGCCATTGTTGGCGGCGATCGTCAGCGTGCCGCTGGTCTGACCGTCGGCGATGGTGATGTCGCCCCGATCGGTATGGACAACCGTGACACCCTGCGAGGCGTTCGTCAGCGTTGCCGTGAACACGTAGCTGGCAGTTGAGCCTTCGGTTACGGACGAGCCGGAAAGGCTGACCGTCG
>NZ_JDWI01000069.1:0-5862 GCF_012932765.1 Rhizobium sp. 57MFTsu3.2 | reverse complement strand
TTACTCGACGATCGAGGCGACGATGCCGGCGCCGACGGTACGGCCGCCTTCGCGGATAGCGAAGCGCAGCTTTTCTTCCATCGCGATCGGAACGATCAGCTCGACGTCTACAGTGACGTTGTCGCCAGGCATGACCATTTCCGTGCCTTCCGGCAGGGTGACGATGCCGGTGACGTCCGTCGTGCGGAAGTAGAACTGCGGACGGTAGTTGGTGAAGAACGGCGTATGACGGCCGCCTTCTTCCTTCGTCAGGATGTAGGCTTCAGCCTTGAACTTCTTGTGCGGCTTGACAGAGCCCGGCTTGCACAGGATCTGACCACGCTCGACGCCGTCACGGTTCACACCGCGAACCAGAGCACCGATGTTGTCGCCAGCCTGGCCCTGGTCGAGCAGCTTACGGAACATTTCAACGCCGGTAACCGTCGTCTTCGAGGTCGGGCGGATGCCGACGATTTCGACTTCTTCGCCAACCTTGACGATACCGCGCTCGACGCGGCCGGTCACAACCGTACCACGGCCCGAGATCGAGAACACGTCTTCGATCGGCATCAGGAACGGCTGGTCGATCGGACGCTCAGGCGTTGGGATGTAGGCGTCAACAGCTGCCATCAGCTCGCGGATCGCGTCTTCGCCGATCTTCTTGTCGGAGTCTTCGAGAGCGGCAAGAGCCGAGCCCTTGATGACCGGAATGTCGTCGCCCGGGAAGTCGTAGGACGACAGAAGTTCGCGAACTTCGAGCTCGACGAGTTCGAGAAGCTCGGCGTCGTCAACCTGGTCGACCTTGTTGAGGAACACGACGATCGCCGGAACGCCAACCTGGCGAGCAAGCAGGATGTGCTCGCGGGTCTGCGGCATCGGGCCGTCGGCAGCCGAGCAAACCAGGATCGCGCCGTCCATCTGCGCAGCACCGGTGATCATGTTCTTGACGTAGTCGGCGTGGCCGGGGCAGTCAACGTGGGCATAGTGGCGGTTCGGGGTCTCGTATTCGACGTGTGCCGTCGAAATGGTGATGCCGCGAGCCTTTTCTTCCGGAGCCGCGTCGATCTGGTCGTACGCCTTGAACTCGCCGAAGTACTTCGTGATCGCTGCCGTCAGAGACGTCTTGCCGTGGTCAACGTGGCCGATCGTGCCGATGTTAACGTGCGGCTTGTTGCGCTCAAACTTACTCTTTGCCATTTGGGCTCTCCACTCTTTTAAGGTCCCGTGAGGGATCTAATTCTTGTTATCGGTCAATTGGTATTCCGGTCACTTCTGACCGGAATACTTTGCCTGGATTTCCGTTGCGACGTTCGACGGGACCGGCGCGTAGTGATCGAAGGTCATCGTGTACTGAGCACGGCCCTGTGACATGGAGCGCAGGTTATCGACGTACTTGAACATGTTCGCCAGCGGAACGTTGGCGGCGATGACGACGGCGATACCACGGCTTTCCTGGCCCTGGATCTGACCACGGCGGGAGTTCAGGTCACCGATAACGTCACCGACGTAATCTTCCGGCGTGACGACTTCGACCTTCATCATCGGCTCGAGGAGCTGAGCGCCGGCCTTCTTGGCTGCTTCACGGAAGCAAGCACGCGAAGCGATTTCGAACGCCAGAACCGACGAGTCGACGTCGTGGAAGGCACCGTCGATGAGCGTCGCCTTGACGCCGAGCATCGGGAAGCCAGCCAGCGGACCGGAAGACAGAACGCTTTCGATACCTTTCTGAACGCCCGGAATGTATTCCTTCGGAACTGCACCACCGACGATCTTGGACTCGAACTTGAAGTCTTCGCCATCCGGGTTCGGTTCGAAGACGATCTTGACGCGCGCGAACTGACCGGTACCACCGGACTGCTTCTTGTGCGTGTAGTCTTCTTCGTGCTGGCGCGTGATGGTTTCGCGGTAGGCAACCTGCGGAGCACCGACGTTTGCTTCAACCTTGAATTCGCGACGCATGCGGTCGACGATGATGTCGAGGTGAAGTTCGCCCATGCCGGCGATGATCGTCTGGCCGGATTCCTGGTCGGTCTTGACGCGGAAGGACGGGTCTTCAGCAGCCAGGCGGTTGAGCGCGAGGCCCATCTTTTCCTGGTCGCCCTTGGACTTCGGCTCGATCGCGATCTGGATGACCGGCTCGGGGAATTCCATGCGCTCGAGAATAACAGGCTTCAGCGGATCGCAGAGCGTGTCACCCGTAGTGGTTTCCTTGAGACCAGCGAGAGCAACGATATCACCTGCGAAGGCTTCTTCGATGTCTTCACGCGAGTTCGAGTGCATCTGCAGCATACGGCCGACGCGCTCGCGCTTGTCCTTGACCGTGTTCAGAACCGACGAACCCTTTTCGAGCTTGCCGGAATAGATGCGTGCGAAGGTCAGCGAACCGACGAACGGGTCGTTCATGATCTTGAATGCGAGCATCGAAAGCGGCTCGGAGTCGTCAGCGTGACGCTCGATTTCGGCTTCCGTCTTGAAGTCGATGCCCTTGATCGCCGGAATATCGAGCGGCGACGGCAGGTAATCGACAACGGCGTCGAGCAGCGGCTGAACGCCCTTGTTCTTGAAGGCGGTGCCGCAGAACATCGGGTGGAACTTGACGTCGATCGTGCCGCGACGGACGAGCGCGCGGATCTGATCGTTGTCGGGCATGGTGCCTTCGAGGTAGGCTTCCATCGCGGCTTCGTCGATCTCGACAACGGTCTCGATCAGCTTTTCGCGATATTCTTCAGCCTTGACCTTCATGTCTTCCGGGATTTCGACGACATCCCACTGGGCGCCGAGCGATTCATCGCGCCAGACGAGAGCGTTCATCTCGATCAGGTCGACAACGCCCTTGAAGTCGCTTTCTGCGCCGATCGGCAGCTGCATGACGACAGCCGTTGCGCCGAGACGGGTCTTGATCATCTCGACGGAGCGGTAGAAGTCCGCACCGGTCTTGTCCATCTTGTTGCAGAAGATCATGCGCGGAACATTGTACTTCTCTGCCTGGCGCCAGACGGTTTCCGTCTGCGGCTCAACACCGGCGTTGGCGTCGAGAAGAGCAATCGCACCGTCGAGAACGCGCAGCGAACGCTCGACTTCGATGGTGAAGTCGACGTGGCCGGGGGTGTCGATGATGTTGAAGCGGCGCATCTTGCCGTCACGGCCCTTCCAGAAGGTCGTGGTGGCAGCGGAGGTGATCGTGATACCACGCTCCTGCTCCTGCTCCATCCAGTCCATCGTGGCCGCGCCATCGTGCACTTCGCCGATCTTGTGCGACTTGCCGGTGTAGTAAAGGATACGCTCAGTCGTCGTCGTCTTGCCGGCGTCGATGTGCGCCATGATACCGAAATTTCGGTAGTCTTCAATTTTATATTCGCGAGCCATTGTGGACTGCCTTTCGAACCCGTTCGGGATTACCAGCGATAATGCGAGAACGCACGGTTGGCGTCAGCCATCTTGTGCGTGTCTTCGCGCTTCTTGACCGCGGAACCACGGTTGTTGGATGCATCGAGAAGCTCGCCCGACAGTCGGTCGATCATGGTCGTTTCGTTGCGCTTGCGCGCGGCAGCGATCAGCCAGCGGATGGCCAGGGCCTGACGGCGCTCCGGACGAACATCAACCGGAACCTGGTAGGTTGCACCACCAACACGGCGCGAACGGACTTCAACGTGCGGAGCAACGTTGTCCAGAGCCTGATGGAACACGCCGAGCGGCTCCTGCTTGGACTTGCCCTGTACGGAGTCAAATGCGCCGTAGACAATGCTTTCAGCGACGGACTTCTTGCCGTCAAGCATGATTGCATTCATGAACTTGGTAACAACCAGATCGCCGAACTTCGGGTCCGGGTTGATCTCGCGCTTTTCTGCTCTGTGACGTCTGGACATACTTCTCGTCTCTTCAATTGTTAAAGGCGCTCTACCACGCGGAGGACCTCGCGCAGCGCCGGGATTTCAAAGCCGAATTACTTCGGACGCTTCGCACCGTACTTCGAACGGCGCTGCTTGCGGTTCTTGACACCCTGGGTATCGAGAACGCCGCGGATGATGTGGTAACGAACACCCGGAAGGTCCTTAACACGGCCGCCGCGGATCATGACGACAGAGTGTTCCTGAAGGTTGTGGCCTTCACCGGGGATGTAACCAATGACTTCGAAGCCGTTGGTCAGGCGGATCTTTGCGACCTTACGCAGAGCCGAGTTCGGCTTCTTCGGCGTCGTCGTGTAGACGCGGGTGCAAACGCCGCGCTTCTGCGGGTTCTCCTGCAGGGCAGGAACCTTATTACGCTTTACGTTCGCCTGACGCGGCTTGCGGATAAGCTGGTTTACGGTAGGCATTCAACCATCCCTTACGTTTATATCTCAATCCCTTGCGGGCGTAACTCGCGCCGTCTCCGGCAAGATCACACGCTTGTCTCAATGCGCAAAACGTGGCCCGATCCGCTTTCGCAGATGGACCACTGAGAGCAGAGGACGCAAAAGACATGCGTCATGCGTGCAGGCATCATATCTTCAACGTGCGTTTCGAACCTTGTTTGAGGTGATCTCCGGGGCGCGTCGCCCCGAATGGCCATGCCTCACATGGGTCCGGATGGCGCGGGTACTACTGGTTTCCCGTCGTCTCGTCAAGGCCGTTAAGAAATAAACTTAGGCCAAACGCCTTGAAACCCGGCCACTACGCGCTCTTTTGGAGCTTCTAGGCGCATTCGCTGCTGCACAGCAAGATAAACTTGAGCATTGCAGTAAAAAGCGGCTATGGAATCACCGATTGCGCTAAACGCATGAAATCAGATTCAAATCTCGAATCGAAGGACATCCGATGATCACCGCCCCCGACAACGACAACATTTCCGAAGGCCCGATGGTCTTCATCATCATCGGCAAGGGCTATGAGTCCGACAACAGCGAGGGCGTCGATCTCCATATCATGCTCAAGGCCGCCGACGACGACAGCGCCGTGCGCGAGGCTCTGAATGCGCTTGCGGAAGAAGGTTTCATCGAGGCCGACCTCGACCAGATCGGCATGCTGACCGAAGTGCCGTCCGAGGAGCCTCACGCCTCCGCCTATCAGGGCGCCGTCGACGGCGAAGTCGCGATCATCCGCTTCAGCTGAGGCAACGATGAAGCCGGATGCGCTCAAGGTGCTGATCTATGCAACCTGGCGCGACCGGCTGCTGGTTTTCGATGAGCCGGACTTTCCGGAGATCGAGCTTCAGCTTCCGGGCGGCACGGTAGAAGCTGGCGAAGATATCGCCGCGGCAGCCCTTCGAGAGTTTTCGGAAGAAACGGGAATCCTGTCTAAGACTCCCCTCGCCCCGCTGGTTGTCAATGACTACCGTTTCTACAAGGATGGCAGCGACGTCTGCCACCGGCGACATTACTTCCACATTCCGCTTGAAGGTGAGCAGCCCTCCACCTGGCTGCATCGCGAAATGACGCCGTTCAGCGGCGGGGGTCCAATCCTGTTCCGTTTCTTCTGGCTCAGCTTCGACGATGCCCACGTTCGGCTGGGCTACGGTATGGAGCAAGGCCTACCGCTGCTGAGCTGAGCCCTTGCAAAATCGAACTCAATCGGCATAGGGGGCGATCGATGTGATCGCACCCCTGCCACACCACCCGGCATGTGGGTCCGCACCGGGCGGTTCGAGAGATTGAGGTTAGACGAGCCTGGGCATTCCAAGTTGGTCAGCCCATCTAATGGTGAGGGTGGCGTTAAGGAGCTTGCCGCTGTTGCGCCACCAGCGACCGGCATTTGCTGCCACTTGCTGGGCCACCCCAGGTTTGGCTCCCCTTGCCATCATTTCCCGAAAGATCGTCTGCCGTGCTTCCATTGCTTGAGCTGGATTGCCCTCACACGATGGCGCATCCACTCGTCCAGCGCTTGCCAGACCCGAGGTGTTTGCGCC